>CAJPSE010000249.1 GCA_905373185.1 uncultured Fretibacterium sp. | reverse complement strand
ACGTTGTCGAACCAGGACGGGGACGCCTCCTCCTTCGATGCGGACCTCGACGAGGACGCTCTCTCCTTAGTATTGGGGCCGGACGTCCCCTCGGTAACGTCGTAGAAGTCTCGGCCGGCGCGATACGAAGAGGATGAGGCCCGCCCCTTCAGCCTGTCGTGGCAGTAGGCCCCTGCCGCGCCGAACAGCGCGGTGAGCACGGCCCAACCCAGAAGCCTCAGGATGAAGGAGGGGAGTACGAACAGGACGAAGGAGGCCACGCTGAACAGGAGCCCCAGGACGCAGAACAGCATGGGGGCGAAGACGAGGAGCAGAATCCCCCTTTCCCGAATGTCGGAGCCCTGCCACTCCGTCAGTATTCGGCCCAGCCCGCCGAGGAGGCGGGGGGGCCAAAGGCGGGTGAGAACCTGGGTGAAGAAAGTTCGGAACAACGTTATGCCTCCTTTGTCGCCTGTCCGGGGTCTCGTTTCGGACCGCCTGCGCCCTCGGGCACTTCCCCGCGTTCCGTGCTGTGTCCGAGGCGATCGTCCCTAAATTATAGCAGGGGGAGGGGACGGCCGTTTTCGTCCTTTTTCCGCCGAAATCGTTTTTGCGGTAAACTGATGAGGAATCGGCGGGGGGATCATGATAGGATAGAATATCCGAACATGGAATCCCCGTGTCTGGAAATCGAGGAGGGGTGCGGGCCCTTCGGTGCGATCTTTTTGTACAATTATTCTGTGCAATATCATTGAATTTCAATACAATCTCGATGTCGCCGACGATGTCCTGGCTCAGGACACCACGATGGGACAGAAGGCGGGAATGACGTGACGGATAAATGGAAGCTGACGCCCGGGAAACTGAGGCGGCTGAAGGACCCCGGGAGCTGGAAGGTGAAGGGGACCGACGAGTGGGGCCCCGGCCGGAAAGGGGTGGGGCTCATCGGCCAAGAGCGGGCGGTGGAGTCCATCTCCTTCGGCCTGATGGTCCCGGGGAGGGGATACAACATCTTCGTGACCGGCCAGCCGGGCAGCGGGCGCACCAGCTATGCGCTCGAGCGTCTCAGGGAGCGGGCGGCCGACCTCCCCGCCCCGGACGACTGGCTTTACCTTCACAACTTCGACGAGCCGGGGGAGCCCTTGGCGATGGCGGTGCCCGCCGGCCGGGGAAAGGAGCTCTGCGCCGCCCTGGACGGGCTGTTGAACGAGCTCAGGACCACGATCGGCAAGGCCTTCGAGCAGAGCCAGTACGAGGACGCCAAGGCGCAGTACGTCAAGGAGTTCCAGGAGAGGGCGGGGGCGATCATGGACGAGCTCAAGTCCTGGGCCGCCGAGCACCATTTCTCCCTCAAACGCACCCCCCAGGGGTTCGTCAACATCCCCCTGATCGAGGCGAAGGACGAGGAGGGCAAGCCCGTCGTCCGGGAGATCCAGCAGGAGGAGTTCGAGGCCCTGGACGAGAAGGAGCAGAAACGTTTTCAGACGTTGTCCGAGGAGGTGTCCCAGAGGACGCTTCTGGGGCTGCGTCGCATCCGCGACATGGAGAAGGACCTCAAGGAGCGGATCGGCGAGCTCGAGGCCGAGATATGCCGGACCGCGATAGCCCCCTGCATGGCGGACGTCCGCGAGGCGTACTCGGGCAACGAGCCCCTGTCGAAATGGTTCGACCGGATGGCCGAGGACGTCATCGAGAACTTCGGGGCGTTCGTCACCTCGGTCCGGGACGAGTCGGCTGAAATTGACTTCTCGCGGTATCTGGGCAACCTCTTCGTCTCGAACGACCCGAAGGACGGAGCTCCGGTGGTCTGGGAGACCAACCCCACCTACTACAACCTTGCGGGGAAGGTCGAGTACGAGAGCCGTCAGGGCTACCTCTACACCGACTTCCGCCGCATCGTGGCGGGCGCCTTCCATAAGGCCAACGGCGGGTTTCTGGTCCTCGATGCGGAGAAGGTGCTCATGAACTTCATGTCCTGGGAGGCGGTCAAGCGCCTGCTCCGCACTCGGGAGGCGTCCATCGAGAACCTCGGGGAACAGTACGGGGCGGTCCCCGTGTCCTCGCTGCGCCCCAGCCCGATTCGGATGGACCTCAAGGTCGTGATGATCGGGATGCCCTACATCTACGAACTGTTGCAGCATTACGACCCGGAGTTCCGGAAGCTCTTCAAGATCAAGGCGAGCTTCGACACGGACATGCCCCGGACGGCCGCGACGGAGCGCCGGATGGGGCTGTGTGTGAGGGACATCCTGCGGCGGGAGAACCTGAAGCCCTTCGACGCGGAGGCGCTGTCCGAGGTCGTCGAGTGGGCCAGCCGGGACGCCGAGGACCAGAACCTCCTCTCGACGGAGCTGGGCAGGCTCAGGGAACTGCTGATGGAGTCCCACGCCTGGGCCGCCGGGTCGAGCGGGCCGCGCGTGGGCCGGGATCACGTCCGCAAGGCCATCGAGCACAAGCGTTACCGGTCGGGCATGTATCAGGAGAAGCTGACCCGAGCCTTCGAGGACGGGGTCATCCGGGTGGAT
>CAJPSE010000248.1 GCA_905373185.1 uncultured Fretibacterium sp. | reverse complement strand
TGTCGACGGACGAGCTGAAGCGCAGCATCGGCGTCGAGAGGCAGGTCGTCAGGGGCGAACTCTACACGGTGGCCCATAACGACTGTGTAGATGAGGCGAGAAGGCAAGAGGATTCCTCTGTGGACCTGATCGTCACGTCGATCCCCTTCAGCAACCACTATGAATACACTCCGAGTTACAACGACTTCGGGCATACCGACAACAACCGGCATTTCTGGGCACAGATGGATTTCCTTACGCCGGAGTTGCTGCGGATACTTCGTCCCGGTCGACTGGCCTGCATCCACGTGAAGGACCGCATTCTGTTTGGGAACGTGACCGGTGCGGGCGTTCCGACGGTAAGCCCGTTCCATGCCGAGGGGATTTTCCATTACCTGTCCCACGGTTTCGATTACATGGGGATGGTCACGGTCGTTACGGATGTCGTCAGGGAGAACAACCAGACCTATCGCCTCGGTTGGTCGGAGCAGTGCAAGGACGGAACCAAGATGGGCGTCGGCTCTCCCGAATACGTTCTGCTGTTTCGCAAGCCGCAGACGGATCGTATGCGGGGCTATGCCGATATCCCTGTTGTGAAGGACAAGACGGACTATACGCGGGCACGCTGGCAGATTGATGCCCATGCGTTTTGGCGTTCATCTGGGGATCGCCTGCTGAGTGCGAAGGAGCTGGAGGGGTATGGCCCCGACGAGATGGGGAAGCGATTTCGAGATGTTTCCCGTTCCGCAATCTACGACTACGCGCAGCACGTGTCCATTGGGGAAAACCTCGAGCGGAGGGGGAAACTTCCCAAGACCTTCATGGCCATCGCCCCGGGCAGCCATGCGGAGGATGTGTGGGACGACGTGGTGCGCATGCGGACGCTGAATACCGACCAGGTTCAGAAGGGACGCGAAGCTCATGTTTGTCCTTTGCAATTCGATATCGTGGACCGGCTGATCAACCGCTACAGCAATAAAGGCGATCTGGTCTACGACCCTTTTTCTGGATTGATGACGGTGCCGTATCGGGCGATCTTGTTGGGCCGTCGCGGCGGCGGAAGCGAGCTGTCGGAGGACTATTTCAGGGATGGACTGAGGTACCTGGATATGGCGGAACACAATATCCTGGCTCCGACGCTGTTTGGAGCCGAAGGGTTGGCAGGCAAGGAGGCGAGCGCGTGAAGTCCTTGAATAAGTTGTCCAGAGAGATCCATCAAAACGCAGTGGATCACGGATGGTACGACAAAAAACAGAGCTTCGGGGAAATCGTCGCTCTCTGCCACTCCGAACTCTCCGAGGCCCTCGACGTCGAAGCCATCGTCCACCAGAAGCACGAGTACAACAAGACCCGCCCCTACCGCCACGGCAACAAAGAACTATAAAAGCCCCTTTTCAAGGGGCTCCACACAAGACATCCGGGTGCTGCAACACCTGGTACCAAGTGTATCACAGGGGAGGCCGAAACATGCAAAACAAATTAAGCCCCGTCATTTTAGACCCAATGCTTGCACCAAGGGAGAAGATCGTCTATTGCGTTTTGTATCTGCGTGCTGACGAAGAGACTCATTCCTGCACGTTATCGGTTCATGAGATAGCACAGGCTGCAAATTGCTCCATAAGGGTCGTTCAAAGGGTGTTGAGCGATTTGGAACGAAGCAAGTACATTGAGCGAACGGAAAATTTCGAAGGCGGCGCACAAAAGCCCTCGACCTATCATCTTCTGAGGACATAACGATGGACTCGCAAAACAGCGTTCTGATTGACCGACGACGCAGTTGGGAGACGCGCTCCAGTATGGACATTATCAATCGTCCTAAAGAAGAGCTTGGCGTTTATGAAAAAATGGTTTACGTTGTCCTTTGCGGTTATGCCGACCGCTCGGGCAGTGCCTTCCCCACGGTAGCCACAATTGCGTGTGGTGCAAGCTGCTCCACACGTCAGGTTTTTCGTGCATTGAAAATTCTTGAGAAATGCGGACTTCTTGTCAGGACACCTCGTTATGTGGAAGGCAAAGGACAAGTCGGTAATCTCTATGCACTCTATGGCCCTGAACATTACCGTTCGGTGAACGAAATCGTCCCCGCTGACCGTGAGACACAGGGGTATGACTGTGACTCACAAACGCGCCCAGCCGATGTGATGGACAGTCATGCCCCGTATGACTGCGGGTCGCAGCTATATATAAGGAGTATTGAACAGCCCCAAAAGAACATAAAAGATACCCCTACGGGGGCGGCGCCCGCCGAAACGGCTCCGGAGGATTCGGACCAGGGGACGGACGGCGAGCTTCTCCCTGTCTCCGAGGCTCCTTCCGCCATGCGCTCCACGGCGGAGTACCTGCTCCTGAAGACCGGCCGGAAGGGGCTGGACGAGGAGGAGTTATCAGCCCTGCGCACCCTGGACGCGCACCACTACCCGGCCAGGGTCCAGCGGGAGATCGACAAGGCTGTGGAGCGGTACGGGCGTCTGGGGCGTCCTTTGCGCACGCTCTCTTTCGGCTACATCCTCTCGGCCCTCCAGCACCAGCCTTCCCGAGCGC
>CAJPSE010000247.1 GCA_905373185.1 uncultured Fretibacterium sp. | reverse complement strand
TCGGGACGGGGCGGGGGTCGGACTACGTGTTCCCGGACGGACACCGCGTCAGGACCTGCGAACACGTCTTGTCGGCCCTGGTCGGGCTGGGGGCCTGGGGCGTCCGGATAACGGTGGAGGGGCCCGAGATGCCCGCCCTGGACGGATGTGCGCAGCGGGTGGCGGAGTGCGTGATGGACCATTCGGAGTCCTGCGAGTCGGGGCCGGAGCCCTTCGCCCTGGCCGTGCCGCTCCGCGTCGGGGACGAGTCCCGGTTCGTCGCGGCCTTCCCGTTCCCCAGGTTCTGCGTCACCTGCGTCGTGCGCTACGAGTCCCCCCTGATCGGGACGCAGATGCTGGACCTGGCACTCGAGCCGGGGGCCTATCTGAAGCAGGTCGCCCGGGCTCGGACCTTCGCGATGGAGGCGGAGCTCGAGGCCCTCAGGGCTCGGGGCATGGCGCTGGGCGGATCGCTGGATAACGCCGTCCTTGTCGGATCGGGCGGGATACGGGCCGCGGGAGGGCTGCGGTGGCCCGACGAGTTCGTGCGCCACAAGGCGTTGGACCTTATAGGGGACCTGGCCGCCGTCGGCCGCCCGCTGTGCGCCCACGTCGTCGCGGTCCGGGCGGGGCACGAGCTGCACTTGCGCCTGGCGGAGCGCCTGCGCGCCCTGTCGGGCGGACGTCGAGGGGCATGACTGTAATCGGGTTTTGCCCCACATCTTTTTCGCTTCTTTCGGAGGGACATCCATGGACATTATGGAGATCATGAAGATTCTGCGGCACCGCTATCCCTTCCTGATGGTGGACCGCATCACGGAGTACAGCGACAGCCACGTCGTGGGCTACAAGAACGTCACCATCAACGAGCCCTTTTTCCAGGGGCATTTCCCCGGAGAGCCCGTCATGCCCGGCGTGCTGATCCTGGAGTCCATGGGGCAGGTCGCCTCCGTCATGGTGGCGGTCAGGCTGGGCGAGAGGCAGAAGGACAAGATCGCCTTCCTGGCCGGGGTCGACAACGCGCGCTTCCGCAAGCCGGTTCGTCCCGGGGACAGGCTCGTCACCAGGGCCGAGCTCACGCGCCTGAGGGGTACTATCGGAAAGGCCAGGGTGACGGGGTTCGTCGAGGACGAGGTCGTGGCGGAGGGGGAGTTCATCTTCATGGTGGCCTCGACGCTCGAGAGGACGAAGGTGGCCGGGAAAGAGGAGGCGAAAAAATGAGTGTGACCGTCCATCCCTCCGCGATCGTCGAGCCGGGGGCCGAGCTGGGGGATGGCGTCCGGGTCGGCCCCTGGTGCCGCGTCGCCTCTCGGGCCTCGATCGGGGAGGGCACGGTTCTCGAGGCGTTCGTGAGCGTGCACGGCTGCGTGACTATTGGCAGGAACTGCCGCATCCACGAGTACACGGCGGTGGGCGGCGACCCTCAGGACCACGGATACAGGGGCGAGGAGTCCTGGGTACGCATCGGGGACGACAACGTCATCCGCGAGAACGTGACGATCAACAGGGCGACGGGGGAGGGTTGCGAGACCGTCGTCGGGAACGGTTGTTTCATCATGGACGGCGTGCACCTGGCCCACAACGTCCGGCTGGGCGACCACGTGACGCTGGCCAACAAGGTCGGGCTCTCCGGGTTCGTCACGGTGGCGGACCACACCGTCTTCGGTGGCATGTCGGGCGTCCATCAGTTCGTCCGCATCGGGAGCTACTGCATGATCGGCGGGCTTTACCGCGTGACGAAGGATGTGCCCCCCTACACGCTGGCCTCGGGCGAGCCCCTGAGGCTGGCGGGGCTCAACGTCGTCGGGTTGAGGCGGGCCGGGTTTTCCTCCGAGGTGCGCCGGGCCCTCCGTGCCTTTTACCGAAAGCTCTATCGCCGGGACCGGCGCTTCTCCGAGTCCCTGAGGGAGGCCCTGGCGGAGCGGGATACCTGTATCCCCGAGGTCCGGGCCGTCCTCGATTTTTACGAGGGGAGCCGACGCGGGGTCACCTTCTGGGGCCGGACCGCGGACGATGCGGATGAGGAGCGGTCTCCTGGGGGAGTTCGTCAATAGGGAAGTTTATCGGACAAGAAAGTTCGTCGATGAGGGAGGTCGTTTCCATGGATGCCGTATCGGACGCCGTATCCGGACCACCGCGCAAGATAGTCAACATTCCCGGGCTGATCAGCGATTACTATACCCTCGCCCCCGATCCCGACGACAGGGCTCAGCTCGTCGCCTTCGGGACGTCCGGGCATCGTGGGTCCTCGTCCCGAAAGAGCTTCAACGAGGCGCATATCCTGGCCGTGGCGCAGGCCGTCGCGGAGCACCGCGCGGAGGTGGGGGTGAGCGGCCCCCTCTACATCGGTGCGGATACGCATGCCCTCTCGGAGCCCGCGCTGCGGACCTGTGTGGAGGTGCTGGCAGCAAACGGCGTTACGGTCGTCCTGCAGACCGGGCTCGCCCCGACCCCGACCCCCGTCGTCTCCCGCGCGATACTCGTCCACAACCGCGGGCGCGCTTCCGGCCAGGATATGCGCCTCGTTGAAGCTCTTTCGGGACGAGGACCCACGATGC
>CAJPSE010000246.1 GCA_905373185.1 uncultured Fretibacterium sp. | reverse complement strand
GAGGCCGGACAGACGGCTCTCGGACGTCTGTCCAATCAGCCCTCCCACGTTCTCCGTACCCAGTACGCTGCCGGACACGGAGCAGTTCCGCACCTCGGAGCGTATGGCGAGCCCCGCCAAGATGCCGACGTTGGGTCCAGCCGATACGGAGGCGTCCTCGATGGTAAGCCCCACGACGGTCGCCCCCTCCAATACCCCGAAGAGCCCCGCCATGCCCGCGGCCGGAGCCTCGATGCCGAGCCCCCGCACGACATGGCCGTTCCCGTCAAAGACCCCCTTGAACGGGCGGCTTCCCCCCTCCCGGTAAAAACCGATGGGATTCCACCGCATGGCACTCAAATCGAGGTCGGCCATCAGGCGGATCCTCTTACCGGAATAGGAATTGCCCTGATTGACGGATCGGGCAAAAGCCTCCATCTGGGCCGCCGTGCGGACGATCCAGGGACTCTTCAGCGTGCCGCTGCCCGACGCGAAGATCTTGCCGCCCCTCCCCCGAGAGCCTCTCCTCCTGACCGATGCCTTACGGACGGTCCCGCGGCTCTTTACCCCTGCGGACCTCTTGGGGACTACTTTAACCTCGGCGTCCCCCGCCTTTGCGGGAGTGGGCTGCAAGGCCGAGAACCCCAGAAGAAACGAAAGTCCCAGCGATAAAACAAAAAGTCTCCCCGTCCGCATCGTACAAAATTTCTTGAGCTCCGCAAAC
Source organism: uncultured Fretibacterium sp. (assembly GCA_905373185.1). GTDB lineage: Bacteria > Synergistota > Synergistia > Synergistales > Aminobacteriaceae > CAJPSE01. The sequence continues at coordinate 1,853 of CAJPSE010000246.1, read as the reverse complement.
AATTTTCGACATCCTTTCCCGAAAATATTCCTCGTCCATCATGGGAAATTCACACTCCGCACGGTTTGTACAAACCGTTTGCACAGGCATTGCGCCCAACGCAGACGAAGTCCCCCGGAGTTCTCCAGGCACTTTCTTTTATTCTATCCCATCCCTCCCCAAATGCGGAACAAAAAACTCATTCGTTTTACGTTTTCAACACAACGGCATGGCCCGACATGGGAAAAACCACCCCGGCCACGCCCCGCTCCGGGCTCACAATGGCTTGACAGGACATTCCTTTCCGAGCAGAATAAAAATGGGAATGTCGGGGACGCACCTCCCCCAATCCGGTCGACAAATGGAGGAAAAGATTCGAACATGAACTGCAGACACTGCGGCGCGGCCCTGCCCATCGGGGCCGAACGATGCGAGTATTGCGGTGCGGCCACACCGCACGCAGCGGAAAACCTCGAGGCGATCCTGAGGGAAAAGAGAAGGAAAGGGCTTCTCTCCATGAAGCGGGTGTCGGGGGGAATGCTTTTCTTCCTTTATTTTTTTACCTTCGGCGTTTACGGCAGCGTGTGGCATGTCCTCAGGAACAAATCCCTAAACCGCCTCGCCCCGAATATTCAGATTCCCTTCTGGGCGGCCTGCCTGCAGCTCGCCCTTCACCTGGGCTGGATTCTGATCCCCCAGAGCTCCGTCGGCCAGGCCCTGGGGCTCTCGGAGGAGGACGTCCAGAACTGTTTCACCCTTCTGAGCCTGGCGGCTTTCATCCTTTCCGTCTGGCTGTCCTTTAAGGCTCGCAGCATCCTCCAGCTCTACGCCTCGCGCTATCTCGAGAAAAGCGTCGTCGTCCTGAGCATCGCTCCGTCGGGCCTGATGACCTTTCTTTTCGGCCCTCTCTATCTCCAGGGCCAGATCAACAGGATGATCGCCATGGAGTTGCTGGACCCCGATCTGTAAACCATAGACCAAAAGGAGCGGATACAAATGGCCTTGATGCAAATTGTAGAATGGGACCCTGGCCTGGACCCGACGGACATCTTCGCCTGGCGTTATGTGGACCCCAAAAATCCGGAAAGGAGCAATGCCCTGGGCAACTGGACCCAGCTGGTTGTCCAGGAATCCCAGGAGGCGATCCTCTTCCGGGACGGACAGGCGCTCGACCTCTTCGGGCCCGGGCGCCACACCCTCTCCACGGACAACATCCCGCTGCTGAGGCACCTGATCAACCTGCCCACCGGCGGCGAGACCCCCTTCAAGGCCCACGTCTGGTTCGTCAACAAGCTCAACATCCTGGACGTCAAATGGGGCACGCTCTCCCCCCTGCTCCTGCGCGATCCCGAGTATCAGATCCCCATCCCCGTTCGGGCCTACGGACAGTTCGGCGTCCGCATCCGCGACAGCCGCAAGTTCCTGCTCAAACTGGTCGGGACCCGCACGCGGCTGACCCGGGACGAGCTCATCGACTCCTTCCGGGGACTGCTGCTCAGCCGCATCGGCGACATGGTCGCGAGCTACATCACACAGAGGAAGATCAACATCTTCGACATCAGCGCCTACCTCAAGGACATGTCGGACGAGGCCGTGGAGGAGGTGCGCCCCGTATTCGAGGAGTACGGCATCGAGCCCACAAACTTCTTCCTCGGCTCCGTCAACGTGCCCGAGGACGACGAGGCCGTCCGGGACCTGAAAAAGGCGATGAGCGAGCGGGCGCGCATGAACGTCATGGGCTACAACTACCAGCAGATGCGCTCCTTCGACGCGATGGAGGAGATGGCCCACGCCTCGGGCTCCGGCGACGGAGGCGGAGGGGGAAATCCCCTGCTTGGGGCCGGCATGGGGCTCGGTGCGGGCCTGGGCATGGG
>CAJPSE010000245.1 GCA_905373185.1 uncultured Fretibacterium sp. | reverse complement strand
AAGCGAGCGGATGGCCGGAAGGCTCCCCTCTGGGGATAGCGGCGGCCCCGGCAAGATTCTTCCTCAAAACAGGCAAGCTGGGGTACCACCGGGATGCTTCATGGGATTAAATCAGCGTTTCCCTAAAAATTTTTCCCTTACTTACTTGCTTGCTTATATGTTACACTTGAGAAAATTACGGACTCGTTCCGAACTCAACGGACCTCCCGGCGGAGGGAGGCCGAAGGCATAAGGGGATGGTGCGGATGGACGACAAGGGGGAAATTGTCAGCAGTTGCGATGTGGACGAAAACATCGCGCTTCAGATATGGACCAAGGGGCTCTCCCCTCGTCTCGTTGTCTTCAACAAGAACAAGAACTCCAGAAAACTAATCCGCTTTTCCTGGATGGAAAATCGGGACCGTAAGCTTGCAGTCAAGGGCAAAAAGAGGACGGAGAGCTTCAGCTACGAGATTGCGGACCTCGTCCCCCTCCTGCAGCGTATCCTTTCCGAGTACGCCGTGTACACGGCGTTCCGCCCCAGGCTCTGGAAATTTTCCGTCGACCTCGAGAAGGTTCTCCACGCCCCGGAGGTCGTTACGGACAAGGGGGAGCTGAACCTTCTGTCCGAGGAGAGGCGGTCCTCGCTCTGGATCGCCGACTTCACGGAGGAGGACAAGAAAACGGGGAGCTTCCGTCCCTTCTTCCCCCTCTCCCCCGAGGAAGAGCAGGCCCTGTCGGCGAAGCTCGAGATTCGGAACGACGAACGCACGGCGGACCACCTTCTCAAGACCGGGGCCGTGCGCCAGCTGGCAGGTGCACGACCGGCACGTTGGCACAGCCCGGTCCGGATAGTCGCCACGGCCATGCTGTTGGGCTTCTCCTTCTGTCAGGCAGACGGGTCGGACTTCGTCGACCTGCTCTGGCGGGGAGAGGAGCCTCCCAAGATGCCGGGGACCCCCCAACCTGCGGAGCCCGAAAAGGTCTCCTTCACGCTGCGGGACCCCCGTCTCGTGGGGCTGGGATACAAGCTGTCGGCCTTCATACGGCACTTCGACGCTGTGGACAGGATAGAGGAACGCATCTCCATGGACAGCGACAAGGAGCTGCAGGAGCAAGGATACGAGCGCAAACGCCGGCTGACATTCCCGGACGGGACCCTGGGAGACGTCTCCTACTCCGTGACGTTCTTCGACGGTGAGCAGGGGCGGATGGCCCTTGGCTGTAAGCCCAGGGCGGCGACCCTGCGTCACAAGGGCGAGCTGATCTACAGCTTCCCAACGGAAGTCTACGAGCAGGCCCTCCTGCACGACACCTTGGGGGGCCCGGCGGACGACTTCTTCTCCGTCACGCAGTTGGCCTGGGCCCGGCAGTTCCGGAACTGGTACGACAACGTGGCGCTTTACGTCTCCTCCTTCGCCGGACTGATCTGACCTGGGCGAGTGAGAAAGCCCACCCCGAAGACCATCCCATTTCGGCGCGAAAGAGGATCAAACGCATTTGTGCGCAGCACCCCGGAACGTATAAAATATGGCTCTGGAACGGAAAGAGGTTGCAGTGTTTTCGCGTGTGCCATGTTTTTATTTTGACAGGAGGGGATTGGCGTTATGTTGAAGATGATTGTGGTCTCTCTGGCGTTGACGGGTCTTTCGGCTTTCCCCGCCCCCTGGGACGCGGGGGCGGAGGGCGTTGGCCTGGCGGAGAGGGATGTCCTGGTGGCATCCGTTCCCCAGGCGGAGTCCCCCGTCAGGGAAAAAGTGACTTTCGACGACAAGACCGCCGAGGTCGAGGAGAATGAGGAGAAGCCCGCCCCATCGTCGGCGGAGGCCGAGGCAGCTTCGGACGAACAGAGCAATGCCGCTCTGTCCGCGAAGCTTGCGGAGCGCGAGGCCGAACTGGCGCGGCGCGAGGCGGCCCTGGCGGAACGGGAGGCCGAGCTGGTGAAACAGGACAAGGCAGCCTCGGCATCCTCCGTGGAGGTTGCGGAACGGGAGGCCGAGCTGGCCAAACGGGAGGCGGCCCTTGCGGAACGTGAAACCGACCTGGCGAATCAGGGCAAATCCGCTTCGGCGTCGTCCGCCGAGCTCGCCGCACGCGAGGCGGATCTGGCCAAGCGGGAGTCCGCCCTCACGGTTCGCGAGACCGAGCTGGCGAATCAGGGTAAGGTCTCCATCGCCTCGTCCGCGGAGCTCGTAGAGCGCGAGGCGGCTATGAAGGATAAGGAGGCCGCCCTCAAGGCACGCGAGGCGGAGCTGGAGAGGCAGAACAAGGCATCCTCCGAGTCGTCCGCGGAGCTCGCCGCACGCGAGGCGGATCTGAAGAAGAGGGAGGCGGCCCTGGCCGAGAGGCGTGAGGCGGAACTCGCAGCGCGGGAGGCCGAGCTGAAGGAGAAGGAGGCGGCCCTGGCCAAGAAGGAGTCGGCACTCCAGAACAAGGAGATAGCCCTGATGGATAAGGCGCCCGTGGTCGCCGAGGCGCCGGTTGCCGTCCCCGACGTGAACGGGCCGGGGGCAGTCATCGTTCAGAAGGAAAACGGCCTGATGAACTGGACGGAGAACTACATCGAGGCCACGGGCATGGCG
>CAJPSE010000244.1 GCA_905373185.1 uncultured Fretibacterium sp. | reverse complement strand
CCTCCTTATCCGTGAAGAACTCGCCGTCGCACGTGGCGCAGTAGGCCACGCCGTGGCCGCGGAACTCCGCCTCGCCGGGAAACCCGATCATTCGCGGATGCGCGCCGGTCGCGATCAGGACCCCGAAGCAGGAGTAGACGCCCCGGTCCGTATGGACCTTCTTGACATCCCCATCCAGCTCCAGATTCGTCACCTCCGCCATCAGGAACTCCGCACCGAAGCCCTCGGCCTGGACGCGCATGGCCTCGGTCAGTTCCCGCCCGTTCGTCCGTCCCACCCCAGGATAGTTCACGACCTCGGAGGTGATCGTGATCTGCCCGCCGAAGGTCTCCTTCTCGACGACCAGCACCCGGTAACAGGCGCGAGCGAGGTAGAGGCCTGCCGTCAAACCGGCAGGCCCTCCACCCACTACGACAACGTCATAAAAGTTCCGGTCGTCCATCAGAGCTTGCCAACCAGGTCCAGGCTCGGCTTCAGGGTCTCCGCGCCGGGCTGCCACTTCGCTGGGCAGACCTCGTCCCCGTGCTCGGCTACGAACTGGCTGGCCTGCAGTCGGCGGAAGAGCTCGTCGGCGTTGCGCCCCACGTTGCCGGCGTTGACCTCGTACACCACGATCTTCCCCTCGGGATTCACGATGAAGCTGCCTCGCTCCGCCAGGCCGGCGTCCTCGATCAGCACCTCGAAGTCCCTGCTCAATGCGTGCGTGGGGTCCGCCAGCATCGGATAGGTGATCTTTCCAATGCGCTCGGACTCGTCGTGCCATGCCTTATGGACGAAATGAGTGTCCGTGGAGACCGAGTAGATCTCGCAGCCCGCCTTCTTGAAGTCGGCATACTTGTTCTGCAGGTCCTCGAGCTCCGTGGGGCAGACGAAGGTAAAGTCCGCGGGATAAAAGAAGAAAACACTCCACTTCCCAAGAATATCCGCCTTCGTGACGGTCTTGAACTCACCGTTGTGATACGCCTGCACCTTGAAATCGCTGACTTCTTTGTTGATCATGGACATCAAAAATTCCTCCTCTGAGATAAATACGTCGGTTCGCCCGACGCGTTGTTTCATTGCAGGGCGGGGCCTCAACAGCGAATGTCCCGCCCGGTCACCCCTGTTCCTTCCGCCCTTCCGGACGTGCCTTTCCGCGGCACTCGTCACAGACATAGGAGAGTTTGAGATCGTAGGAATCGATATCGAGCCCCGTCTCCGTCCTCAGGTATTCCGTGAGGTCCCCCAGAAAGACGTCCTTGAGCTTCCCACAGCTTCGACAGACCAGATGGTCGTGCCGCAGAGTGCGATCGTAACGATCCGGCTGCCCCTCCACACTCAACCTGCGGATAACACCCTGTGCGCAGAGCGTATTCAGGTTGTTGTAGACCGTCGCCATAACGACGGAGGGGTACTGCCTCTTCATCTCCAGGAAAACCTGCTCGGCGGTCATATGACCCCCCACCCTGTTCACGATCTCCAGGATACCGCTGCTGTACTTTGCCATGCCGCTCTCCGTGCTTAGAATTATTCTAAATCTAATATATTCGATACTCCTCACTTTGTCAAGTGCATTTTTGCCTCCAAAATCCTCAGGTTGAAACAGCTTTATCGAGGATTAAACACGTTATGGTATGGGTTAAGCTGACCTTGAACTCGCACCCGCCAGGTGCGGCAGAAAAATGCGCAAAACCTGCCCCCGCCACACGTTAAATTTTTGCCTGCGGTTTTGGGCGTCCTTCAAATTCGCAGGGCAAGGAAGTTCCTCCGTTCCGCCACCAAGGAGACGACGACCAAGCTGGACATGCCACGACGCATGCTCCTGGAGAAGGTTATGGAGTGGACCGAGAAAGACGAGCTAGTGGGGGCGGCCCCTCAGTCTATCCTCGACGATCTGGAGCGCCACAAGGCCGGACGCGAGGCCTGACGGAGAAGAAGCGGGAAACTGCGAAAAAGCCCCATATGCCCAAAGTTGCGGACAAGTACAACGAAAGCCACCTCCGGGAAAGAATCTGGGGGCGGCTTTATCTTTTTCGACAATCAAGTGCCGAGGCGGTCCAAAAGGACCCGAAAATACACCGAGTCCGTTTCCTGGCACAGCCAGAACCTGCGTATACCCCGTCGCGCTCTTAGGGAAGCACTGATTGAATCAGTGCTTCCCCGGCTCCGGAGCCGCCGGGCTCCGATGGCTCGGCGTCCAGCTTCCGGTGACCCGGAGGTTTTTCCCAAGGGCCGCCTCGATGCCCTTCTCCCCTCCGGGAAGGTCGCCCGCCGCGCAGGCGGCGACGAGGGCATTGGTCGCGAGGGCCCCGCCCGTCTCCAGCGTCACGGTCTCCGCGCCGATCTTGTCCGCCTTGATCTGGTTCCAGAGCGCGTCCTGGCTGCCGCCCTCCGTCACGATGATCCGGTCCACCGGCGTCCCCGCCGCCCGGCACCTCTCGGCGATCTCGCCATATTCGGACGCTATGCCCTCCAGCACGGCTCGCCAGAGTGCGAAACGGTCCGTCTCCAGCGTCATGTTCAGGAAACAGCCCCGCTCCTCCTCGTGCCCCGCAGGGCCCCCCGTCAGCCAGGGCAGGAAGCGGACGCCCCCCGCGCC
>CAJPSE010000243.1 GCA_905373185.1 uncultured Fretibacterium sp. | reverse complement strand
GTGAAGGGGCACGCCGGCGACGAGCGCAACAATCGCTGCGACGCCTTGGTGCAGCTCCACCCGGCAGGGGTACTTCAGAGCCCTGAGCGCCTGGATCGCGGCCGTGAGCTCCATCCGGTTGTTCGTCGTGTCCGGCTCGGCCCCATAGAGCTCGCGTTCCAAACCGCCGTGTCCGGGCGAGACGAGGACGGCGCCCCACCCGCCCAGTCCGGGGTTCGGCGACGCGCCGCCATCGGTATAGACGATCACGCAGGTCTTCGGCTCGTTCAAGAGGGCATCCGTCCTTTCGGGCCCAAGAATGTTCTATCAGGAATATTTTATCAGGAATATTCTATCGGACAGCGCAGCAGCATTGCCCCTTTTCGGGGCTCGAATCCGCGGGACTCCATGAAGGACTCCCACTCGCTGGTGTAGGTCAGGATCATGGGGATGCCGCGGATGGCGGGGTGGTTCAGCGCGTAGTCTACCAGGGAGCTCCCCAGTCCCTTACCCTGATGCGCGGGGTGCACGATAACATCCCAAAGGGTGGCCCTGTAGACAAAATCCGTGATCATGCGGCAGAAGCCAACCAGTTTATCCTGATGACGGGCGGAAAAGCAGATGCTGGTCCCTTCGAGCATCGCCTGGATTCCCTCGACGGACCGACTGCGCCCCCACCCCGTGTACCGGTACAGGTCCTGGAGCTCCGGGGCCGTAACCGCGTATTTGCTGTCGTAAAAAACGTATTCGTCCCTCATCTTCCCTCCCCCAGCCGCCGGACGGACGGCTTTACTCCTCCAGCACGAACCGGATGCCGACCGGTCCCTCCGTGTAAATATCGTGGGAGGCCAAAGCACTGACGATCACGGGCGCATGGATGTCCTTCAGGCTCTCCACGACATCGAAAAAGGCGACCCCCTCCACGGTCCCCACGCTGTTCGTGGCGGGGTTGGGCAGGACACCATCACGGATGGCCTTGAGCTTGAGCTCGCGCAGAAACAGATGAAGGGCCTCCTCGGCATCGAAGTCGGGACGCTGGGCGTGGACCAACTTGCGGTAGACCGGCTCCCCGGCGGCATAAATCCGGTGGCTGATCCCCATCTCAAGCCGGACCTTGACCGGCTCCCCCAAAGCGACGTTCTCCGCGGACAGAGCCCTGACATAGGAACGCTCGGGAAAATTCGTCAAGCGCTCGGCCACCTCGGCCTCCTCGTCAGGATCGAAAGCGATCGTCAGGTCCCGCATCCCCTGGCTCAGCCTTTCCGAGAGCCCGGAGAGGACGGAGCGCCGAGCGTTCTTTGCGAGGGCCTGGAGGTCCTCGCTCACCTGGGCGGCGGAACTGTTGGGAAGTATGGCCTGCTGCGCCAGAAGGACATTGGCGTGAATCGCAATGGCCTCGCTGCGCATGGAGCTCAGGGCGCGCTTGAGCTCCTCGGACTCCTCCCTCATGGATGCAACCTCAGCCCCAAGCTCGCTCTTCTCGTTCTCCAGGACCAGCTTGTCGTTGCGGAGGGACTCGAGGTCGAAGCGGGCCAGGTCCAGGCTGAGCGTGGTCGTCTGCAACAGGCTCTGCTGATCCGCCAGGCTGCTGCGGGCGAGGGAGAGTTCCTCCATTGCCTGCCCCGCATTGCTCTGACTGCTCTGCAACTGCACGCGCAGATCCATCAGCTGCTGCTGAATGTACTGCATGCTGAACAGGGCGGTACGAACATCCTGAGAGAACAGGGAGAGGACCGTCAGGATGACGATGGAGATGATCGCCCCCGTAATAGCCGTGATCAGGCGGCTGGTGTATCTGGGACGCAGGCCGAAGGCGGAGATACGCTGTTTTCCGTATTTGAAGCCCAGGACATCCCCCAACACGGCCAAGGCGGCGCTGCCCAGAATCAGCCCTACGATCAAGGGCCAGTTCGTACCGGACCACACCTGCGTCTGCAAAGGAATCCCCCCTCTCTCGGGATAAACTGATGAAAACTATCCGCTCTCAATCATTATATCGGCGTTCTCCCGTTCCGGCCTCTCAGGTTTCGCCTATTTCGCCCTGCCTGCCCTGGCGGGCCGTGCAGGCGTCCAAGCGCTGTCCGTTTGCCCGGCACCTGTGGCCGATGCCGGGCATATAGAACGGAGGGGACGGCACCTCGCCATCCCCTCCGGTTCACCATTCCATTCCGTTTTTTACCCCGTGCCCTACTCCCGGGACTCGCCCCTCGGGGCGTTCACCCGGCTCATCGCACACTGTATGTCCAGGTGAAGCCAGGCGTCCACCGCCCTCTCGACGTTGTCGAGGACGGCGGGCAGGGCCTCCGTCTCCGCTTTCGTCAGGCGCCCCAGCACCCGGCCAACCCTGCTTCCGGGGGCGTCTCCCAAACCAATGCGCAGGCGCGGGACTTCGAGGGTCCCCAGCACGGAGATGACCGAGGCCAGCCCGTTGTGCCCTCCCGCACTGCCCGAAGCGCGCAGTCGGAGCTGCCCGTAGGGGAGCGCCAGATCGTCGTAAACGACCAGCACGTCGGCAGGCGTCAGTTTGTAAAAATCGAAGGCCTCCCGTACCGCCGCCCCGCTCAGGTTCATGAAGGTCAAGGGCTTCAACAGGATGCAGTC
>CAJPSE010000242.1 GCA_905373185.1 uncultured Fretibacterium sp. | reverse complement strand
ACGCCAACATGGACGTGCTGGTCGCGCTGGGCGCGCTCTCCGTCAGGGTCCCCGTCTTGTCCAGGATCACGGCGCCCAGCTCACGGGCCGTCTGTACGGCCTCGGCGTTGCGGATCAGCAGTCCGCGCTTCGAGGCCGCGCCCGTGCCCGCGACGAGCGCCATGGGAATGGCGAGCCCAAGCGCGCAGGGGCAGGCAATCACCAGCGTAGAGATAAAGGCGTTCAGCGCCTTTGCGGGGCTGGCCATCCCCAGAAGGGCGAGGGGCAGGGGCGAGGTCCCATAGATCCGATACAGGACCCACCAGAACGCGCCCGACAGCACAGCCAGCAGGAAGACGACGGGGACGAAACGGTTCGTCACCCGGTCCGCGAAGGCCTGGATGGGAATTTTCGCCCCTTGGGCCTCGCGAATCAGCGACGCCATGCGCGAGAGGAAGCTGTCCTCCCCCACCGATGTGGCCCGCACGTGCAGGGCGCCCGTCAGGTTCAGGGAACCTCCCGTCACCGCATCCCCCACGCCGCGGGACACGGGGATGGACTCCCCCGTCAGCATGGACTCGTCGACCGACGTCGTGCCCCGGACGATCTCCCCGTCCACGGCGATGCGCTCGCCCGGCAGGACGACTACGACGTTTCCCGATTTCACCGCTTCGATGGGAACCTCGACCGTCCTACCGCCCTCCTCCTTTCCGCCGCCCTCCCTTCCGACATTATCATCGGAGAGCAGCAGCCGCGCCGTGGGCACGGAGAGGGACAGGAGCGCCCGCACCTGTTTCGACGCCCGGTCCCGGAGCCGGGACTCGATGTAGCGTCCCGTGAGGTGCAGGGCCACGATCATCGTCGATATGGCTCCGAACGAGGGAAAGGCCGGGTCGGCCCAGGAGACGAAGACCGTGCCCCACGCGGAGAGCGCGCCCAGCGCGACCAGCACGTCCATGTTGGCGTGTCGGTGCGAGAGGGCTATCCATGCGCTGCGGAGGATGCGGCGTCCGACCCCGAAGAGGACGAAGGCCCCGCACACCGCCTCGATGAACGGCATGGCCTGCATGACGCGCTTCATGGCCCCGGCGTGCACCGAAGGTCCGCCGTACATGTGCAGCACCATCAGGACCATGAGCGGGACGACGACGGACCAGGAATAGACAACCCCGCGCCGCGCCGCACGATACCGCTCCTCCTCCTGTCCCTCGCCGGGCGGGTTTCCTATGTCGTACCCCGCCTCGCGCACCGCCCGCTCCAGGACCTCCCGCGGCACCGGGCGTTCCAGGACCACGAAGGCGCTGTCCGTCGCCAGGTTCACCGCCGCAAACGATACCCCGTCGACCTTCGACAACTCCCGCTCCACCATCTTGGCGCAGGTCGCGCAGGTCATCCCGGCGACGTAGATGCTGACCTTCTCCTCAGTAAAGCCGTTTTCGATATTCCCGCGTTCCGTCATGTCTCACTCGCCCCTCCGGAGTGCGTCTCAGTCCTTTTCGGCGCATCCCCATCATGTTCTACCTCAATCAAACTTTACCACAACCCCACCAAACCTTACCACAATCCTCGGGGGCTGCAAGGGCGTTACGCCTCGGTCCGGAAACGGCCTACGGCAGACCTTGACTTTATGGGGGGGGTATCTTCTTAGTCATAAGGAGAATCCCAGGCGGAGCGTTCTCCTGAAATCATTTTTTAGGAGGGAAAGGAAGGGATTTTGAAGGTCCTGACGGCATTCAATCCCTGGTGAAGGAGCGGGGCCGTCCATCCAGGGTTCGCAAAGCGATATCGCCGTTTCGTCTATCCTTGAGTTTCGCCCAAAACGGACGTATACTTTTTATCATGAAAATTCATTAACGAGGAGGGCGTTTCATGAAGAGGATCCTTGCGGCTTTATGCGTTTGTATGGTTGGAATTTCGTTCCGCCCGGCCCCCGCTCCCGCGGACCCCGTCAAGCACGGCCAGTGCTATACCGCGGAGCAGCTGACGGTGCTCGACAAGCAGGACGTCGCCGGGGGCAAAGGGACCCTTCACGGCGAGTTCGCCTTCACGAGGGACGCGGCCCTGGAGGACGACGCCATCAAGGAAATAGGGTGGATGACCCTGCGGCATGGAGAGTTCGTCGGCGTCCATACGCACAAGGACAACGAGGACGCGTATGTGATCGTCTCCGGCCATGGGATCTTCACCGACGGCGAGGGTAACGCCTGGGTGGTCGGGCCCGGAGACATAACCATGGCCCGCCCCGGTCAGTCCCACGGCCTGGCCAACCTCTACGCGGAGGACCTCGTCTTCCTCGACATCATCGTCAAAAACGCGGGGGCCAACCTGGAGGCCATCACCAAAAACCCAACGGCCCAGGTCTTCCCCGCGGACAAGCTCTTCGAGAAGAACGTCGAGAAGGCCGGCAAGACGGGGGTCGGCACGCTCTACGGCCGGTTCGCCTTCCGGCGGGAAGCGGCCACCGACGATCAGGCCATCAAGGAAATAGGCCTCATGACCTTGAAGAAGGGCGACAGCGTCGGCGTGCATCCGCACGTCGACAACGAGGATACCTACATCATCCTCTCCGGCCGGGGCGTCTTCACCGACAGTCAGGGCAAGGAGACCGTCGTCGGGCCCAAATCCGTCACGATCGCCTGCCCTGGGGAG
>CAJPSE010000241.1 GCA_905373185.1 uncultured Fretibacterium sp. | reverse complement strand
AGCCCAAGTGCAGCATGGCGCTGCCGGAGGAGATCGAGCGCCTGGGCGGCCGGGTCCTCTTCTGGAAATCCGGGCACTCCGTCATCAAGGCGAAGATGCGAGAGATCGGCGCGCCCTTCGCGGGGGAGCTCTCCGGGCACATGTTCTTCGCCGACGAGTACTATGGGTTCGACGACTCCTTCTACGCGGCGGGGCGCGTCCTGAGAATTCTGTCCAGTACCGGAAGGAGCCTCTCCGATCTCATGGCCTCCATCCCCCTCTACCCTGCGACGGAGGAGGCCCGGATCGATTGCCCGGACTCCGAGAAGTTCGAGGTCATCCGGCGCATCCGGGACAAGGCGCTCAAGGACTACAAGGGCCTGACCCTGGACGGAATCCGCATCCTCTACCCCGGCGGCTGGGGGCTGATCCGCGCCTCCAACACCCAGCCCGTCATCACGACCCGCTGCGAGGGCCGGGACGAGAAAACCCTGGCCTTCATCATGGAGGACGTCAAAAAGCGGCTGAGGGCGGAAGGCCTGCCGGACTTCACGTGGACGTTTTGAAATGGACATTCTGAAATGGATGTTCTGAAATGGGCGTTCTGACCCCGGACAGGCCCAGGGGCGGCTATGGAAACATCCTGCTGCCCCGCGGCCTGTCCCTTCCGCTCGACTTGGAGGCGCTGTCCGGGGGCCGGGGGCGGACGGAGCTGGAGATAGGGTTCGGCAACGGGGAGTACACGGTGCGTCATGCCGGGTCGAACCCGGACACGTTTCTGCTGGGGATGGAGGTCTCGCCGGCCTGCGTCCTGCGCTGCGCCAGGCGTTCGGGAGGACTGGGCAACCTCAGGCTCGTCCGCACGGACGCCCGCTACATGATGAAGGAGCTCTTCGCGGACTCCTCCCTGGACAGAATTTACATGAACTTCCCCTGCCCCTGGCCCAAGAAGCGCCATGCGCACCGCCGCGTGACCGCCCGGGAGTTCACCGACGACCTGGCCGCGGTGCTGAGGTCCGGCGGCGTCTTCGAGCTGGTCACGGACGACGAACCCTACGCGCAGGAGGTCCGGGTCCGGCTGTCGGCCCATGAGGCGCTTGAATTTCTGGAGCACGAAACGAACCCCCTGCGCCCCGTCACGACGAAGTACGAGCGCAAATGGATGGAGCAGGGCAAGGCGATCCACAGGCTGGTCTTCGCCAAGACACGGGACTTTACCGTCACACGACGGACCTGGAGGGATTCGGAGATGCACATCAGGACGGAATATCCCCCGAACGAGGAGAGGATCGCGGCGCTCGAGGGGGAGAGCGGACGCAGGGGCGACGCCCGGTGGGCGTTCGGCCGCCATTACGTCGGGCTGGGCGGGGCTCCGTGTTTCCTGGTCGACACCTTCTCCACCGACGACGAGTTCGAGCAGCGTTACTACCTCAGGGTCTCCGAGCGCGGCGGCGGAACGCTGGTCCAGCTGGACGGGACGGCAAATGCCTTTCTGACCCCCGCCGTGCGATGCGCCGCCGAGGACCTCGCGCGGCGTCTGGCCCCGGACGGAAACGCGGCGCCAGCCCCTTGAAGGAGGTCCGCCCCACCTCCAGCCGGGTTCTCCTGGCCCTGTTCAGCATCTTGGACTCCATGCGCGGCGCCGTCGGGTCTCTGGAGGGCACGAGGTTCCTCGACCTCTTCGCGGGGACGGGCCGCGTCGGGCTCGAGGCGCTGCGCCGCGGCGCGGCCTCCGTGGTCTTCGTGGAATCGGTCCGCGCAAGGGCCCAGGCAATCGAGCGCTCCGTGCCGCACACGGCCTCGGGCGGAGCGGAGGTCCTGGACCTCGAGCTGCGGAGGGCCGTCGCCTGGCTGCGCAGGCGGAAACGGGTCTTCGATGTCGTGTTCGCCGACCCCCCCTACCACGAGGGGTGGGGGGCGGCGCTGCTGGATGTCGGAGGTCTTTCGGAGCTCCTCGCGCCGGATGGCGTCATGGTCGTGGAGCATGCGTCTCGGGAGCCTCTGACCGTCCCGTTGGAATGGCAGGTCGGCTCCGACCGGGAGTACGGGGAGACGATACTGACGTTCCTGAGCCCCCTGCACGCCATTCGGGAGGCCGAAGCGCGGGAGGGCGTACCGCAGCAAGAAGGAGAGGTGGGCGAATGAAACGCGCCGTCCGGGCCGTCTACCCCGGCTCGTTCGACCCGATCACCAACGGGCACATCTACATTGCCGAACGTGCCGCCGCGATCTTCGACGAGGTGCGGGTCAGCATTCTGGTCAACCCCCAGAAACGTTCCACCTTCAGTGTCGAGGAGCGGCACGCCATGGCGCGCGAGGCGCTGAGCTATCTGCCCAACGTCACGGTCGGCCACTTCACGGGCCTGCTGGTCGACTACCTGAGGCAGGAGAAGGCGCGTGCCATCATCCGCGGGCTGCGCGCCATGTCCGACTTCGAGTACGAGTTCCAGATGGCCCTGATGAACCGTCAGCTGGCCCCGGAGATCGAGACCTTCTTCATCGTGACCGACCCCAAATATTCGTACCTCTCCAGCAGCGTCATCCGCGATATCTTCCAGTTCGGCGGGACGGTGCACGACATGGTTCCCCCCGGCGTCTTCCGCCGGCTGCGGGAGCGCTTTCCTCCCGCCCTGGCCCCCCACGGGGACGGACATGTC
>CAJPSE010000240.1 GCA_905373185.1 uncultured Fretibacterium sp. | reverse complement strand
GTTCCGGAGCTTGCGCAGATCGAACACGAGCATGCCGGAGTTGACGTAGGCGGAAAGGTCGCATCCGTTGAGTCGTGCCGACAGAGCCTCGGGAGAGAGAAAACTGCGATGTTTCGAGGAAAGGAAATCGTCCCGCACCCCGGCGAGGGATCTGCCCTTCATGTCGATGTCCCAGACCTCTCCGATATCCAGGTTGACGACGATATCGCTGTCGAGGTAAATCACCCTGTCCGCCGTCAGCGTACAGGGGACAAGGATCGGAAAAAGGGCCCCGATGGAGTAGCGGGAGAGCGTCGTCAATCGGGAGGCGCTTCGGCCCATCCGGGCGAGCGAGGCGCTGACGTCGTCAAAGACGACCCGCTGTCCGTGGGATTCGGCCACAGCCTCGAAATGGTTCCTGTTCCTGTCCGTCAGGGGCTCGTCATGGAGGATATGGATGCAGACGGGCCTTTGGGTGTTATCGAGGATGGACTGCATGACGACGCCCGGATGCCGGGAATAGTCCCCCGTCGCATCGTGGTCGGGCAGAGCGACATGAATGGTCTCCCCGGAGATATCCAGGGAGGCCTCCATCGAGGCTTCCATCGAGGCCGTGTTTCGGATCGCCGCCGTCACGGGTTTTTTGTCCTTTCCAGCATCCTCCGCACCGCCTCCAGGTCCTCCGCGGTGTCCACGCTCGGCCCCGCGCCGCCGCAGCGCGTCACGGCGACGCGGAGCCTGTATCCATGCTCCAGGATTTTGAGCTGCTCCAACGACTCCGTCTCCGCCAGGGGCGTCATGGGGAGCTCCGCGTAGCGTCTGAGGAAGCCGGACCGGTAACCGTAGAGGCCGATGTGCTCGTAGACGGGGATACAGGGCGTGCTGCGCGGGTAGGGGATGGAGGAACGGCTGAAGTAGAGCGCGTCGCCGTCCAGCCCCAGCACCACCTTGACCGCATTGGGGTTCGAGCGGTCCCCCTCCGCCTCCAGGGGGCGGCAGAGCGTGGAGCAGACGACGTCGGGCCCCGAGAAGAGGGCCTCGGCCACCTCGTCGATCATGGCCGGGTCCAGCAGGGGCTCGTCGCCCTGGATGTTGATCACGGCGTCGAGGTCCCTTCCCTCTTTGTTTTTTCTCTCCAGGACCTCCGCGGCGCGGCTCGACCCGTTGGGGTGGTCCGGCGACGTCATCACAGCGGCTCCGTCCCCTGCAAAGGCGTGGACGGCCTCGAAGACGCGCCGGTCGTCCGTCGCCACGACGAGCTCCGTCAGGCAGAGCGCCCGCAGGGCCCGCTCGTAGACGTGCCGGATCATGGGCTTGCCGCAGATATCCGCCAGCACCTTGCCGGGCAGGCGGGTGGAGGCGTAACGGGCGGGGATGACGCCCAGGATTTTATATGCGCTTCGTAATTTCATGAAGTCCCTCTCTTCAAGAAGTATGCAGGTGCGGTCGGCCGGAGGGCCCTGAGGAGGGCGGGGATTATGCCACGCCGGCCTTCAGGAGCTCGTGGATGTGCACCATCCCCACGGGGCGGCCGTCCTCGACGGCCACGAGCACGCTGATCTCCATGCGCTCCATGACGCGCACGGCCTCGGCGGCCAGGCTGTCCGGGGCGATGGTCCTGGGGTTGGGGGTCATCGCCTCCTCGATGGGAACCTGGAAGGCCTCGGCCCCCCTCCTCTCCATCAGACGCCGCAGGTCCCCGTCGGTGAAGATGCCGATCAGCCCGCCCCGTTCGTCCACGACACAGGTGGCCCCGTAGTTCTTGCTGGTGATGGCGAAGAGCGCTTCCCTCACGGGGACGCCGCGCCGCACCACGGGTAGTTGGTCGGGGCCGCCCATGACGTCCCGGACCCGCGTCAGCAGGCGCCGTCCCAGGGCTCCTCCCGGGTGGAACAGGGCGAAGTCCTCGCGGCGCAGGCCGCGCAGCTGCGTCACCATCGCCGCCAGGGCGTCCCCGATCACGAGCTGCAGCGTCGTGCTGCTCATGGGGGCGAGCTGCAGGGGGTCGCCCTCCCGCTCCACCCCGGAGTCGATGACGATGTCCGAGTGCTGCGCCAGGGGAGAGTCCAGACCTCCGGTCACAGCGATCATCGTCGCCCCGATCCTGCGGAAATGGGGCAGAAGGGCCAGAACCTCGCTCGTCGTCCCGCTGTTGCTGACGAAGAGTCCCACGTCCTCGCTGCGGACCATCCCCAGGTCCCCATGAGAGCCCTCGGCGGCGTGGAGAAAGAAGGAAGGGGTGCCCAGAGAGGCCAGGGTCGCCGATATCTTGCGTCCCACGTGCCCGGATTTGCCAAGCCCGACGACGACGACACGCCCCGAACATCCGTAGAGGGCCCGTGCCGCCCGTACCAGCTCGGGCCCCATCTGCTCCGCGGCGCGCACCAGCTCCGCGGCCTCGGTGCGGATGAGTTCCCTGCCGGAACGCAGCAGGTCCTCGTCCGAGAAGCTCTCCCCGGGACGCTCACACGGCAGGACGGCGCTCATTGCACTTCTCCTGCCGCGGCGCGGCGAGCGTTGTGAATGGCGAGCACCTGGTCGAGAAAGGCGCCCATCTCGCTCAGGGGTATCATGTTCGGGCCGTCGCTTCGGGCGTCCTCGGGGGAGGGGTGCGTCTCGACGAAGAGCGCGTCGATCCCGACGGCCGCCGCCGCCCGGGCGAGCGGCAGGGCCAGGG
>CAJPSE010000239.1 GCA_905373185.1 uncultured Fretibacterium sp. | reverse complement strand
ACCGGGACGTTGACCGCATTGCCGCCGGGATACATCAGCCCCTGATCGACGTACCGGTCCAGAACATTGTCGCCGACCCCGACGATCCTCATGGCCTAATACTCCGCAAGGCCGCCGTAATAGCGCCGGCCATCCGGGTTGTGGTCCTTGTAGACGGAGAGGTAATAGTAGAAGAACTCCAGCGGGACGAAGAGGACCATGGGGTCCAGGGCCGGATGCAGCCCTCCCTCGAAGTCGCGCACGTCGAAGACGAGGACGTTTTTGCTGTGCCGTTCAACGAAGCGCAGGCTCCGCTCCGTGACCGGCCGCGAGGCGTCGTTCCCCAGAAGGAAGACGTAGGGCACGTCCTCCTCGACGACCTCCAGGGGACCGTGACGGAACTCCGACGCGTTGAGGCTGCACCCGTGGGTCCAGGTGAACTCCAGCATCGTGATGACCCCTTCCTTGTACCCCAGGGGCAGCAGGTTTCCCGCGGAAACAGTGTAGATGAGGTCCCATTTCGAGGCGCGCTCCCCCAGGGCCTTCATGTCCTCCTCGACGTCGTTCACCAGGCGCGCGAGGACCTCGGGGAGCCGCTGCATGTCCTTCATGATGGGCTCCAGCCCCTCGACCCCCGCCTCCTGCATCGCCCGCAGCGCAAGGCAATAGGCAATCAGGAGGTGGACCTCCCAGATGCAGTCCGCATGGTAGTCGACCAGGAACTCCGCCGCATCCGCAAGGGGGTTCTTCGCGGTCTTGGTTACGGCGACGGTCATGGCCCCCCTCCGCCGCGCAAGGGCCAGGGAATCGCAGACCTCCTGCGTTTTGCCCGAGTCGCTGACCCCGACGACTAGGGTATTCCGCCCCAGGACATGCGGAGGCTCGCAGAGAAAGTCCATGCCGCTGAAGGCCCCCGAGCGCAGCGAGGAGAGGGACACCAGCATTCTCTGCGCCGTCTGGCAGGCGCAGAGCGGAGAGCCGCAGGCCACGAAATAAAGGGTGTCGATCCCCCTCCGCCGCATCTCGGGAAGGATCTCCGCCTCGATACGGGGGAAGACGTCCCCCAGGACATGGCGCACCTCATCGGCCATGTGGGCCGTTACCAGAAAATCCACGTTGTCCTTGTCCAGATTCAGCATCGTTCCGTCCGATCCTTTCAGGCTCGCTTGCGTTCGCACTTTTATAAAGTGGTACTGCCCGCAAAAAAGCGTTCCAATTTCAAAGAGACTCCTCCGAGTGCTTCAATACAAACCCTTTATGATGACGCTTCCCGAAACCTTCCTATGGACCGGGCTTCAAAAGCCATGACAGGATCGCTTTTTCCCGTACCAATATGTTCAATATATCACGCCGCGGCGGGGTGTCAATATCCGGGCGTCCTCTATCGGACCTGTTCCCTTACCGGACCTGTATGGCGAACCGGAAACTCTGAAGCTCCTTGCTCACGCTGTCGTCCTCGGGCTCGTACAGCCGCTGGAGCCCGCAGGAGCGGACGAAGTCGTCCAGGCGGCGGCCGCTCCTGTCCCTCAGTTTGCGCAGGTTGTCGTAGGACACCTCGCCGCTTCCGCCGCCCTTCAGGTTTTGCAGATGGGCGAGATTGAAGTCGGAGAAGGCCGCGGTATGGGTTTCGGCGTCCAGGTAGAAGAGCCCCGGCCTGTCCAGCGCGCCCCGGCGCAGAAAGAGCTGTCCCTGCCGCAGCTCCGCGCTGAAGAGGTCCGGGCTGAAGAAGACGTTGCCCCCTTCGGCGCGCAGGCGGCAAAGGGAGCCCTCGAGCCTGAGGGGCGAGAAGTTGCCGATTTCGCGCACCCTCAGCTCGAGCTTCTGCGCCCGCAGGCGCATATCCGTATTCCTCAGGAAGAGCCAGCCCCAATGCCTCCGTTCGATATCGTCGGGAAGGCGCAGGGACGTCTCCCCCCAGGCCGACAGCCCGAGCAGGAACAGAAAGTCGATCTCCCAGGGATCGGTCAGGAGTATCTCGCGATCGCCGACAATCAAAGGTCTCTGATGCCCCTGCGCGGACAGGGGGAGCACCACCTCGAGCGGTTCCTCCCCCTTTGGCCCTCCGCTCTCCGGGGACAGCTCCGCGCGCCTGAGGAAGAGGGACGACGCGGAGTCGCCCAGTTCCTCCAGCCACTCCGGGAACCCATCGTCCTGCGCGTCCAGGAAAGCCCTGCGCTCCGGCAGACAGGGGGCCCGCATCTCATCCAGACAAAAAAGCTCCCCATCCCTCACGTTGGATGCCAGCCAGGCATCCCCGGCCGGCGTCAGGGCGATTTCGAAGAGCGTAAAGCGGCATTCGGTCATGCAGTGCTGCGCGTTGGCGCCATGGATGAAGGTCGCGGGGGGCCGCTGGAAGGCGGACCGGAAGAAGGTATAATGCGTCTTGTGCTGCAGGCCGAGCTCCTCCTGGAGCTCCCGGACGAGCGTATGCTCCAGCGCCCGCCCGATCAAGGCCTCCTCGTCGGCCGACAGGGGGCGGGGAAGTCCGTAGAGCAATTCGATCCCCCGCTCGGTCGTCATCCCCGGCTCGGACGCCTTCAGGTCGTGAAGGTTGACCCGCCCGCCGGGAAAGCCGTAATTTCCGTGCAGGGCGTTGTCGGGGTCGTCCTCCCGGTTCTCGCGCCGCTTCAGGATGAAGCGGCCCTCCCTGCGGATAACGCCCCAGGCCACGAAGGTA
>CAJPSE010000238.1 GCA_905373185.1 uncultured Fretibacterium sp. | reverse complement strand
AGGGGGTCCTCGGAGTCCACCTTGTCGTAGCTGCGGACGTAGAACGCCAGGCGGATCTCCAGGATCTTCCGCGTTTTCATCAGCCAACGGCACCGTTTCTCCATGGCATGTCGCTGTTCGGGCGTTGGGAAGGGCTGAGAGTCTGACATCGTCGGACCTCCTGAAAGTCGAATCTGCAAGTTATAGTGGTCCCTATAGTGGTCCCCATCTAGAGGACCAGTGGAAGAGATAGAGTTAGTATAGGTCAGTATGCAGAAAGGGGGCTAAAGATGGAGAATAGAGTTCAGAGGTGATAGAACCGTGGGAGACAAGGGCAATCGTTATAGTCTGAGGCTGAAAGCGGAGATTGCGCCCGAGCGTATATCGTAACGACAGGACTCTATTGGAATTGTCCGCTGAGTACAGTGTTTCCCTCATGCAGATAGGGCGCTGGAAAAAGACGCTGCGCGATAGGGTGTCCGAGCCGCTATCGTGAGACTGATCGGCCCGCAAGCGAAGCGAGCGGATGGCCGGAAGGCTCCCCTCCGGGGATAGCGGCGGCCCCGACAAGTTTCCTCCTCAAAACAAGCAAACCGGGGTACCACCGGGATGCTTCATGGATTAAATCAGCGTTTCCCTATCACACGTTAAAGATTTTGTCCGTGGATTTGGGCCTCTCGTGAGATGGAAAAAGCAGGACCGTCGGCCCCGCTCCCTTCAAGAGTGTTTTCTTTCGATTTTCCGTTTACTGTCCCAGGGCCTTGTTCAGCAGGTCGACGGCGACCCTGGTGGCGTCCATGGTCCCCTCCAGCCAACGGCGCATCCAGAAGGAATAGAGCCAGGCCTCGACTGACGTGTCCACCTCGTAGAGGGAGAACGATCCATCCCTGAGCTCGATGTCCATGGCCCCCATGTAGTAGGGTTTGTCCCCTATTTCCGGGAAGCCCGCGAGGTGGAAGATCGCACCCCCATTAAGCGGGGTGTACTTCTGGGCGAGTATTTTCTGGAACTTCTTCTGCCAGTCCGCCGTGTTCACGACTGCGTCGTAATAGCGGGGCAACTCCTTGAGTATCCCCTCGAGCTCGAGCGGCTTGACGACATTGCTCACGGCGCTTTTGACGATACCGTCCATCGTGGGGATTCCGCTTTGGCCCGAGAGGAGAAAGGCGACGATGGGGCCGACCTCCGTGTTCAGGTCTCCATTGCTTCCCTCTCCGTCCCCCATGGCCCTGTCGACCAGACGGGCGATGCGGATTCTGCCGCGGAGCAGCCCCATGAAACAGGCGTCCTTTAAGATTTCCTCGACGTCGAACTCGCTGGACTTGACTTGCAGGTTCCCCTCGTTCAGATTCAGGGCCTTGGCCGCATCGACATAGCTTTGAATGTCCTGGACCGTCCGGCTCTCCGCGGGGGCCGCCGGCGACAGGAGGAACATCGCTGCGGCAAGGAACGGGAGGATCAGGAGAAACATCGTCTTTTTCATCGAAAAACGCACCTTCCTTTGATTTGTTTGATTTGATTGAACGGAGTGATGTGACGGTGAGACTCTGCAGACATTGTATCCCATCGCCAGGGGAAGGCAAGGATGGTTTTTCCCGCCCTCGGGGGCATGAGGAGATGTTGCGGACACGTCCGCTATTCCGAAAGCCCCTTTTTCTCGGGCTTTGCCCGCCCCGAGCCTGGAATTATGAGGTACAATAAAAACAAGTGTCGGCCATATCGTCCCTCGGATTTTTCTCCCCCGTGCCGACGCGCCAGTCGTCTCATCTTATAGGTCAAATATAGGACAAACAGGAGGTTGCTTCACGATGGCCCTGGTTACGTGCAAACTGTGCCGGAAGGTTTTTACTGCGGCGGGAGGTCGGACGTGCCCCGATTGTAAGAAACGGCTCGACGACCTTTACATGAAGGTCCGCGATTTCCTGAGGGACAATCCCAAGATAGAGTTCAACGTGGACACGCTTTCCGACTCCCTGGATGCCGATATCCGGGACGTCCAGGCACTGGTGGACATGGGGTACCTGGATCGGGATTTCAAGGCGAATCTGTCCGGTGAGGAGTCGTCGCGACAGAAGCTGGCGTTGGAGCTGGAGAAGTCCCTGAACGAGATGAAGGCCTCGGCGGCGTCCCAGGCCCAGAAGGGCGCCGTATCCTACGGGCAGCAGCTCTACAGCGACAAGACCAGGAGGCGTTAGGGCCTCGATGCTCTCGTCCTTTCTGCCGCTCCTTGCCGCGGCCCTTGGCGCCTGTATGGGGTCCTTTCTCAACGTCGTCGCCCACCGCAGCCTGGAGGGGCGCCCCTGGTGGGGGAGCGAGCGCTCCGTCTGCGAGTCCTGCGGACGCGTCCTCTCCCCGTCGGAGCTCCTCCCCGTCCTCTCCTGGGTGGCACAGCGCGGGCGGTGCCGAGGGTGCGGCGCACGCGTCTCCCCGCGCTATCTGATGGTCGAGCTCATCGGGGCCCTTACGGCGGCGGGGACCGCGTGGCGCTGGGGCGTCTCCTGGGCCTTTCTCATCTCCCTGATAGGGGCCTTCGGTCTGTTGCTGAACGCCCTCACCGACTACGAGGCCGGAGAGGTCTTCGACGCCTTTGCCCTGTCCATGGGGGTAGGCGGCATCCTGATTCGCCTGGTCGGGGGGCGCGACGCCATCCTGGAGGGGCTTCTGGGAGCGGCCGTCGGCTGGGGGATC
>CAJPSE010000237.1 GCA_905373185.1 uncultured Fretibacterium sp. | reverse complement strand
CAGCAGCAGTCCTTCCATGCTTTGTTCCATCACACGTCGCCTCCTCGATCGGTTCTCCCAGGCTCCCGCTCCTCGTATCAGAATCGAATCCATCGTACCGTTTTCGAGGGCCCTCACGGAACGGTCAAAGGTTGACCGCTGCCCCCCGCCTGGCGCTTCAGATCGAAACGTTACCGTATTCCGCAGTCCCGTCCTCCGGGGGCCGCGGCAGCGACGCGCGAGCGATCAACACCTCCGCGGCGGAAACGCTTCAGCTCCTCGTCGGTTGTCGCCGGAATGTCCGAGAAGTCTATGTCCTCATCCCGAACCGTGCGCAAAGCCGCGATGGCTTCCTTCCGGCTGCGTGGATAGTCACTTGGATAATTGTCGCTCATACGCCTCTCTCTTTCCGCCTTCTCATCGTCCCACGTAAAAAACAAGCTACCCAAAGCATAAAGGGAAACGTGCGGCGTCCTCAACGGCTTCACCAGTATTTCCTTAACGGGCTTTTGGCCGGCGTTCTCCAAGCTGGAAGACGGCCAGACCGGCGACGACGGCCGCTATCCCCGCCCACTGCAGGGGGGCCACCCGCTCCTCGTGGAACAGCATCCCGCTCAGCAATCCCGTGACGGGCACGAGGAGCGAGAAGGGCGCGACCCTTCCGGCGGAGTACGCGGCGATCATCTGGTTCCAGGCGCCGTATGCGAAGAGCGTGGACAGGACGACGAGGTAGAGGACGGAGAGGACGGCGGCGGCGTCGATCTGCGCCAGCGACTGCAGGACAGCAGACGGCCCGTCGCCGACGAGGGAGAGGCCGAGCATGGGGAGGGGGACGAAGATCGAGGACCAGACGATCATCTCCATCATGTCGAGGCTCCTTCCGTTCCGAAGGCTCTCCTCGGACGCCCTCTTGACGATGAGGTTGGAAGAGCTCCAGCAGAACGCGGCCAGGAGGTTCATCAGAAAGGCCGCCGTCGGGACCGCTGCCGCCCCGAAGGGGCCGCCGATCAGCCCCAGGCCGACGGCGGCCAGGCCGATGCCGGCGAGCTGAGCCCCTCCGATCCTTTCCCCTATGAACTGCGCCGACAGGATCAGGGTGAAGATGGCCTGGGACTGCATGACCACCGAGGCCAGCCCCACGGGCATGCCGATCTTGAGCGAATAGAACATGAAGGAAAACTGTCCCACCCCGCTGAGCAGCGCGTAGGCCGCCATCGTCCGCCAGGAGACGGCGGGCTTCTTCACGAAGAAGATCAGAGGGAGGACGATGAACAGGTACCTCAAAAAGACCAGGAAGAGGGGCGGCACCGACCTCAGCCCGGTCTTGACGACCGCGAAGTTGACGCCCCAGACGACGGCCACCGCCAGGAGCAGCAGGACGTCGCGTCTTTCCATCTTGCGCGGCCCCGCCAGCGGGGTGGCACCGCAGTCAGTGCGAACCTTCCTCATCCGTTGCCTCCAGGTTTGAACACGGTTGGCCGCGCCCGGCGCGGTCAGTTGATCTCCTCGATGTGGGAGATGTACTCGAGCGACCTCAGGGCCTCGATGATCTCGCTGTGCTTTTTGTACTTCTTCAGCTCGGCGCTGTTGATGGTGAGGGAGACGGTGTAGACGCTCAAGCCCGAGTTGAGGTACGCGGGGTTGGATTCTATATCCTCGATCCGAATCCCCAGGCGCCGGACCGTCGTGACGAAGTACTGCAGGTTGCCCTTGCTCTTCAGCTCCAGGTGGATCTCGAAGTGGTTCGACTTGTCCTTCATGTACGTTTCGATGGGCGGGAACAGGGCCAGGGAGGAAAACAGGGCCAGAAACGAGATCAGGGCCACCGTGTAGAGCCCGGCGCCCAGCGCCATCCCGACCAGCCCGCAGGACCAGAGGGCCGCCGCCGTGGTCAGGCCCTTGATCTGGCTCCTCGAGCTGAACAGGATGGCGTTGACGCTGATCATCGCGGCGCCGACGACGGCCGCCGCCGAGATGAAGGGGAACCGCTCCGGGGCGGATTGGCAGAGGTACAGGTCCGTCAGCATGGCCGTCGTGGAGGTCAGGGAGACGAGGATGAAGGTGCGCAGTCCTGCGGAATGCCGCTTGCTGGACCGTTCGCAGCCGATGATCGCCGCCAGGACGACCGACGTCAGGATTCTCAGCACGACGGAGCGGACGTTGAGCTCCGCCGTCCACCCTCCAAGGATTGACGCGGTCAGGCCGTTGATTTGCGCGTTCATGATGTCCTAAAACCTCCTCGTGCGCGAGTGGTGGATGTTCGCGTAGCGGCGGCCCGCCTCCATCGCCGCATACTGCTTCTCCGACGCCTCCAGAAAGGCCTCCTCTTCCTCCGAGAGGAGCGTCTTTGGGGGCGGGAGGTCCTTCTGTATCTTCTGTATCCTCTCGATCAGCAGCTCTATGGAGGACTTCTGGCCCTCGCCCGGCGAGAGGTCCGCCTCCGGGACGATGTCCTCGAGCCGCGTCTGGTAGGAGCCCGACAGGTACAGCGAGAGCTTGGCGCAGCCCGGACCGATCAACTCGTAGAGGACGCTCGAGGCCAGAATGATGGTCTGCAGCGCGCTCCCCGTTTCTCCGCCGAGCGCCCTGGCTCCGAGGGCTGCGAGGCCGATGGCGACGCCCGCCTGCGGGATCAGGGCCAGGCCGAGGTAGTCTCGGACGTTTTTCGGCTTGCGCACGAGAAGGCACCCCCAGAA
>CAJPSE010000236.1 GCA_905373185.1 uncultured Fretibacterium sp. | reverse complement strand
CACAGGAACAGCTACAGCCCTTAGAGGACGAAGAGCGGCGGACAAAGACAAGTCTGTCCGCCCTTTGTCCGCCTGTTTGTCCGCCACGTAAAACCTTGCCAATGAATGTCTTATACCCAATCAGCGGACAAAGGACACAAAAACCCGGAAAAATTTTCTTACGCGCGCGCACGTTGATATTTTTTATCTTTTTTCTTAAAGATTTTTTGTCAGACTTTAGTCCGCTCTGTCCGCCATGTTAGATAAAGCATTGCCGCAGGCTGGTTTGGATGGCGGACAAAGGGGCGGACAAAAAGGCGGACAAAAAAGATTGTCCGCCCTCGGAAGGGAGCGTCCGGAGCGATGCAGCCTATCAGTCCTGAAGAATTTGAGTTTATGAGAGAGAAAAAAATATACCTCTGTTCCTTTTGCATGCACTGTCCGAGGGAAAAGGACAAAAATACGTATTATTGCGTAGCGGGAAAAGCATGGCGGGTGTACGGCAAGACGCGGGAGTGTCCGGGATTCCGGCCGAAGCCGAAGAAGCCGGAGCCCAAGGCGGAGCAGCTGCGGATGTTCGACGACTGGGGGCACGCCGTCCCTGAGACGGCGCCCACGGCGGCGCCCGCAGCGGAGAGGATGCGATGAGGCGGGCGACCCTCGTGGCCGTGGAGGGGGTGCTGAGGGATATCCCGAGGATGCGCAACGCGCGCTGGGCACGGGAGGCATACATCAAGGCTACCCTGCAAAGTGGTATCGACTCCCCGCGGATAGACGGGGGGAGCGACAGGCTGACGGGGCCGGAGGCGCTCTGCGAGGGCCTGATGCTGGATGCCGAATATTGTGAACTGACGGCTGTCCTCGAGGTCCTGGATTCGGGATTGTCAGAACTGCCGGAGTTCCACCTTGGGGTTCTGGAAGCCGTTTATTTCCAAGGGGGCTCGTTTCGTAAGGTAGCCGCGGGGATGGGTTGCGACAAGATGCGGGTGTACAGGGCACTCAAGCAAGCCCTGGAGATTATGCGGGACCCTTGCCTCAAGGTCCTCCTCATGGTGGAGCACTGGCGGGACCGGTGCGAGGAGAGGGAAAAGCAGGAATTGGGTGTCTCACGCAGATGAAGATTCTTAAAGCCTTGTGGTTCAAGGATTCGATAAGCAGAGAGGTGGGAAAAGGGGCTTGCCGTTTCATGGTTTTTAGTGTATATTTGCTATCATCAAGAATTGTCGCGAGAGACCGCAGAGACCACTAAGAGAGGACCGCCCCAGCCGGGTGGTCCTCTCTTGTATTGGGGTGATCTGTTGGGGTGAAGGGGGTGAGGAAGGATGAAGGGGGAGAATTTGTCGCCGAAGGAGGAGGAGTTCTGCCGGCAATACCTCGTCCTGAGGAACGGAACGCGGGCCGCCATCGCCGCGGGGTACTCCGAAAAGCGTGCCCGCGCAACGGCTTGCGAGCTTAGGGCAAAACGTAACATCCGCGAACGCTTGGCAGAACTTGAAAAGGAGTGGAGGGAGGATAGCGAGGTCAGCCGGGAACAGATTATTGCAGAGCTCAAAGCTATAGCGTTCTCGAACATCCAGGACGACCTGCAGCCGCTTCCGGAGGACCCGCAGCAGTACCTTCCCTTCGGGGAGGAAGTCATCCGCGCGCTGCCCTCCCGCCCCCGGCACGTCACGGCGGCTATCGAGTCGGTGAAAATCAACGCCAAAGGCGAGATTGAAATCAAGCGCCACAACAAAGTGGCGGCCCTGGCAAAGCTCTCCGAAATTCTGGGGCTGACGAACGCGGAGCTGAACGTGAACCTGTCCATAGCGGACAGCATCGAGGCCGCGCGGGCACGCGCCGCGGAAGGAGGTGAGGGAACAGATTGAACTTCGACGCGGAGATGGCGAAGGACATGGGACGCCTGAGCCGAGACCCCCTGGCGTGGGTGCGGTACGCCTTTCCCTGGGGCGAGGGGCAGCTCTCCGGCTGCTGCGGCCCCGACGCATGGCAGCGGGACGTCCTGGAGTACGTCCGAGACAACCTGTCCCGGAAGGCCCCCCTGCGCGTTGCGGTGGCCAGCGGGCACGGGATAGGAAAGAGCGCGCTGGTGGCGTGGCTTATCCTGTGGTCGCTCTCGACGTGCCCGGACGCGCGCGGGATCGTGACGGCGAACACCGGCTCTCAGCTAAAAACAAAGACCTGGGCGGAGCTGGCGAAGTGGTACAACCGCTTCATCGCCCGGCACTGGTTCGAGCTTGCGGCGACGTCCCTGTCCTGCCGGGAGAAGGGACACGAGGCGACCTGGCGGTTCGATTCCGCCGTGTGGAGCAAGAACAACACCGAGGCGTTCGCGGGGCTGCACAACCAGGGGAAGCGGATCGTCGTGGTATTCGACGAGGCGAGCGCCATCGACGACACGATATGGGAGGTCACGGAAGGGGCTCTGACGGACCGCGACACGGAGATACTCTGGCTGGCGTTCGGGAACCCGACACGGAACACCGGACGGTTCCGGGAGTGCTTCCGGAAGTACCGGGACCGCTGGCGCCACATCCACGTGGACAGCCGCACCGCGGCCATCACCAACAAGGCGCAGCTGAACCAGTGGGTGACGGACTACGGCGAGGAGAGCGACTTCGTCAAGGTGCGCGTGCGGGGGATATTCCCCGACGCGTCGGACACGCAGCTCATCTCCGCGGAGCTGGTCCGCAAGG
>CAJPSE010000235.1 GCA_905373185.1 uncultured Fretibacterium sp. | reverse complement strand
CGGGTCCCGCTTCACCCCGACGATGCACTCGAACCCGCCGCGCACCATCTCGGACACCAGGAACCCCTGAACCCCGCCCTCCCCGGCGTGCTCCTCCAGGTTCTTCCGCACCGTCTTGAGCGCCCCCCGAAGCTCCTCGAAGGAGCGCACGTCCAGAACCACGATCCCCGCCTCCGTCTTGTGGAGCACGGAGGCCGCCATCCCCTTGAGCGCCACGGGAAAGCCCAGCTCCTCCGCCGCATCGCAGGCCTCCTCCAGATTTCTGCAGAGCCTCTCCCGCGTTACGGGGATGCCGTACCGCGACAGGAAGACCTTGGCGTCGTACTCCGTCATGCTCCCCTTCCACTCCTGAAGGAGCGGTACGGAGGCATCGTCCCGAGGCTCCTCGACCGGCCGGAACGTTCCCCACCCCTTCAGGGCCCTCAGGGCACGGGCACATTGACGGAAACTCTGGAAGATTGGGATCCCGGCGGCCTTCAGTTTTTCGATGAAGCCCCCGCCGTGCCGACGGTCGATCATCCATACGGCCGCCTGGGGCTTCGTACCGCGTGCATAGCTCTCGATCATGATATCCGTCATGACGTCGCCCGCGTGCCCCACGATCATGGACAGGGACGTGACGGCCGCATCCAGTTCCGGGTCCGCCTGCACCGCGTCGAAGACGCTGCGGAAGTTCTCCGGCTGTTCCGAGATCTGGACCGTCATGTCCACCGGGTTGCGGGACGCTCCGAAGGGCGGTATCGCCGCCTCGACACGGGTTCTCGTGGCGGGGGAGAACTCGGGAACGGAGAGCCCGACGTCGTTCATGCAATCGGCCATGACGATGCCCGCGCCGCCGGAGGTCGTCAGGATCGCCGAGCGCCCCCCGCTCATCCGCTTCTCCGCCCCAAGCACCTGGCCGATGCCGATGATGTCATCGATGTCCTCCATCGGGATGACCCCGTACTGCGAAAAGACGGCCGACCAGACCCGCTCGTCCCCCGTCAGGGCCGCCGTGTGGCTCTTGGCCGCCTCGCGCGCCGAGGGGGACCGCCCCGCCTTCAGCACCG
Organism: uncultured Fretibacterium sp.; assembly: GCA_905373185.1. Classification (GTDB taxonomy): domain Bacteria; phylum Synergistota; class Synergistia; order Synergistales; family Aminobacteriaceae; genus CAJPSE01. The sequence continues at coordinate 1,657 of CAJPSE010000235.1, read as the reverse complement.
CGACGGCGATGTCCCGCTCCCGGGCCTTCCTCACCAGGCGCAGGAACGCCTCGCCGTCCTCCAGCCCCTCCAGATAGAGCATCAGCAGGCGCACCTCGGGGTCCTCCAGCACATAGTCCGCACACTCCACGGCATCGAGGTCCGACTGGTTACCGGTGGTCACCACATAACGGAACCGCACGCCATGCTCCATCCCGACACCAAAGGACGAAAACCCGAACGCCCCGCTCTGGGACACGAAGGCGACGTGCCCCGCGGGAGGCCGAGGAGTCTCGTAAAGGGCGCCGGAGAACGTGAGCGGTATCCCCTCGGCGAGGTTCGCCAGCCCCTGACAGTTGGGGCCCAGCACCCGTATGCCCCCGTCGCGGGCGATGGACGACACCTCCTCCTGAAGGGCGAAGTTGCCGGTCTCGGCAAAGCCGGAGGAGTAGACCAGGGCGAAGGGGACCGCCTTGGTCGCACAGGCCCGCATCACCCCGGGGATCAGCCTGGCCTTGACGCTGAGGATGGCGAGGTCGATGGGGCCGTCGATCTCCGCGATGTCCCGGTATACGGGAAGGCCCGCTATGCTGTCGGCCCTGGGGTTGATGGGATAGACCGCCCCCTCGTAGCCGAAGGACTGGAGGTATCGGAGCGTCCGGCCGGTCAGACGCTCCAGGTCGGACGAGGCCCCGACGATGGCGATGCCTTTCGGGGCAAAGAGCTTCCTCAGAGGATGGGACAACAGGGATTTGGGCGCTTCTTTCGTGTCCTTCATGATCCATGGATCCTCCCGTTCGTTGGCGTCGGCCCACAGGGGCCGCAAAAATTGCAAAAGACCGCCCTCGCGATAGGGCGGTCTTCGAACGACGGAGGATAGGGCCCTCGGGGTGCGCCCACCGCATGTACGGCGACGCACCAAGGACTGTGGCTCCGCATGACCGACCCGAATCCGCGCGGGGGGTGTGCGCTCCTTCGAAAGGCCGGTCTCCTGGCTCGCTCCTTTTTTCGGCCCCCTTCCCGGGACGTAAGACGTCCCAGTGGATACGGCCGATGCTGCCGAGCTTACAGTGGCGGGTCCGCGCCGGTCTTGCACCGGACTTCCCGAACACCTTCCGAGGCTGTGTTGTCTGCCCGATCACTATACGGCAAAAGACGGGAATGTCAAATGGGTTTCACTCCTCCGCCGCACTCCGAACCGTGCGCTCCTCCACGGAGGGCCGCCGCTCGAGCCCCGGCCCTGTTTGGGAGAGGGACGCTTAGGTATAATACGCTTGAAGTTCACGTCGAGCATGCTCCCAAAAAGCCCAAGATGGGAGAAGATGACTGAGATGGGAGAGCCTTTTCATCCCACGTCATGGAGATTCGCAGCATCCTCAGGCCCGAGGAGGAACGGCACCTCAAGCTGCTGCAGGACTACAAGGGCGAGGCCTCGTTCTGAGGTCGACGAGCGAAGGCCCGGCGGGGAAGCCCTAGGGAAGCGCTGATTAAAACAAAAATGCATATTTTACCAAAGGTAAGTATGCAAAACATCTATAGGCAAAAATCTTCAGCGCTTCCCTAAAAATTAACATGGGGGCTTCGCCCCCTGGTGAAGAAACTAAGCGACCGACACGGCTCGTGCCTGGTGAAAAAACTAAGTGATCGACTCAACTCGCGTTGCTCGTTGGTCGCCTAC
>CAJPSE010000234.1 GCA_905373185.1 uncultured Fretibacterium sp. | reverse complement strand
ACAACGACAAGACAAGCAAAAAGGAATCTCATACTCCAAGGGCAGGGCTTTATCTGTCTAAACATCAAGTAAACAAAAAAAGTCACTACCCAGAGGCACAAGAAAAAGAATTCAACCTTGCCTTTAAGAGATGGATATTTTGACAGATGTCTCACGCTTATTATGGATATCTTTAGCCTCTCCCTGCATTTCAGCTAAATTGAACTCAGAGGCGAATTTTTTTCAGGTTCTGCTGTGCCTGGACGACGGCGGAGATCGTCGCGGCCATGGCACCGACCTTGCTCGACGTCTCGTACATGACCCCGATGGCTCCCTCCATCTCGGCCGATGTCTGGTTCAGTTTCTCTCCGGCATCCTGAATCATCGACTCCATGGATTCCATCGTCGTCCTGTTGTTGGAGAGGCAGTCCGAGAAGGAGGACAACGTCCGCTGAATGGTCTCGAACAATTCGTTGATGCTGCGCATATTCTCCATCGTTCCCTGGACGGCCCCGGATATCTCGTTGACCTTGGCGTCGATGGACTCCGACGCCGTCCTGGTCTCCGCGGCCAGATCCTGGACGTTATGGGCCACAACCGCAAATCCTCTGCCGTGCTCCCCTGCCCGGGCAGCCTCTATGGAGGCGTTGAGCGCCAGAAGATGCGTCTGCTTGGCGATGCGCTGAATATTGTGGGAGATCTTGCCGATCTCGAGGAATAGTTCCAGGGTCTTGATGGTCGCGTTCAGCGTGTTGGAGACGGTCTCGCTCATACCATCCAGGCTCGTGCCCGACTTCGCCATCTCGGCCATCAGGTTTGCATTGATCGTGTTGATGGCCTCGACGCCCTGCTTCGCGTCCCGACTCCCGGACGCGAAGTCCTCCCTTAAAGCCTGCAAGACGGCATAAAGGTGGGTAAACCGGTCGGAGGTGTCCCGAACCCGAGCCTCCACATTGAGGACCCGGGAGACGAGCACCTCGTCCAGCTGGGACATGAAGGAGTCCATCTGGACGCCCGCAAAATACGTCCCCGAGAGGGTGCGTATCAACTCCAGTTTTTTGTCAAATTCCGTCATGAAAGGCCTCCTTTCGCCCCGGCTCGCCTCAGCGTCCGCAAATTTGATCGATGATATCCGTCCCGCATCGAAGCCCTTCGAACCAGGAGAGGAATTTCTTGACGTTCTCCCGTCCCTGGATTACGGCTCCGTGCTGGGGGGCGATCGTCTCGACGTCCAGGGCGGACACGCGGCGCACCCAGCTGCGGCACGCGGCGTTGGAGGCCATGTAGCGCTTATGGAACCCCTCCATGAGCGGCAGATGGGCCTCGAAGTCCGTCACGATGGGATAGCGCTTTCCCTCCGGAAAGAGCGCCGCACCGATATCCCCTGAGAAAAGAATCTTCGAGAACGAGTCATAAAGTGAGAAGCACCCCGTGGAATGGAGAAAATGCGAGGGGACCATCACCAATCGTGCCCCTCCCGAAAGGGTCAGGGACTTTCCTCCGTCGGGAATGGAGACGATGCGTCGCCCGTCGTAGATCCCGAAGTGCGGGAGAAAACGCACCCAAAGCTCCGAGATGTGCACCATGGCCCTCTCCGCCATGGAGAGCCACAGGGTGATGCCCGAGGAGACGTCGGGATCCTGATGGGAGTAGAAGATATGGCTGATGGCTTTGAGGTCCATGAGCTCGGCGACGTTCGCCAGGACCCGGGGGAACACATGGGCCCCGCCCGGGTCGAGAAGCACAATCTCCTTTCCGGAGGTTATGACGTACTGGTTGGTCTGGACGGCCATGCCATCCTCCCTCTCCTCCCAACCCAGCATGATGAAGCGGTGGTCCTTTTGTTCAAAAAGAGGGAAAGACTCCAGCTGCTGCATTTTCAATCTGCCTCCATCCTTACGTATAGACGGCCTTCCTCAGCCCCCGCACGGGCGGCCCCGTCAGTCCGGGAAGAGCTCCGAGATGATCTCCGAAACCTTCTCGATTCTCTTAATCCTGCTGACATTGCTGCCGCAGAAAAAAAGCCCCTCCTCCCAATTTCCCTTGAACGCCTCGACCAGGGCCGCGGCAATGCAGAAGGTCTCGCGGGTCTTACGGTAGCGGCAATGGGTAAGGCAGTTGGCGAAACAGGGGCTGCTTGTCACGTTCCCCTCCAGATACCGGGCGACGAAAGGGTTGCGGATAGCCCGTCCGGGGAGCCCCGCGGGGCTGTGGATCAGCACGACATCGTCCTCCGTCGCGTCGACGTAGGCCTGCTTGAAACGGTCCGAGGCGTCCCCTTCCTCGGTACAGGCGAATCGGGTACCCATCTGAACGCCCCTGGCGCCGAGCTCGAAGGCCCTCAATACGTCGGAGCGGTCCCAGATCCCCCCGGCCGCGATGACGGGAATGTCGGAATGCATCTCCTCGGCAACGAAACGGACCACACCGGGTACAGCTGTGGCCAGGGAGAGGGCGGGGTCGTAGACCTGCTCCATGGTCATAGCCCCCAAATGTCCCCCGGCGGTCGCGGGCTCCTCGACCACGAAGGCGTCGGGCCGACGTCCGTACTGTTTCTCCCAACGTCTCGTTATCAGGCTGGCGGCCTTAGCGGAGCTGACGATAGGGACCAGGGCCACATCGGGAAAGTCCTTCGTGTACTCGGGGAGCCGAAGAGGCAGCCCGGCGCCGGATATGATGATATCCGCCCCCCCCTCCGCGGACGCGCGCACCTGGGAGTCGTAGTCGGTCAGGGCCACCATAC
>CAJPSE010000233.1 GCA_905373185.1 uncultured Fretibacterium sp. | reverse complement strand
CGCCTTGCCGAGGAGCGCGCCGGGATGGAGGAGACCATCCGGGAGCGTGGTTGGACGCAGGAGCGCATCGGCTCCCCCCTGGGCGGCGTCTTGGCCGCGAATCAGCGCAAAACGCCGCAGAGGCTCAGGCCCCAGCAATGAGGCGCAAGGCGTCCTGGAACCCAAGGCGGTAGTTTTCCAAGCTGACCTCGGTCATGAAGTCCATTCTGGCGTCCTCAAATTCATCGAAAAGGGACTTATCTTTTGCCCCCAGGGCGCTTTGCAGCTTCTCCGACATCACAAGGAACTTGTGCGACGCTTTATTCCCGGAGGGGCTGCGGTCCGTCTTGAAATCTGCAATCTCGGACCGCTCGCCCCAAAACTCCCTGAAAGACCTCTCCAACGTGCCGTCCATCGTCATATCCCCTTTCTTTGTGGCCAAGGGGCAGGTCCCCCCGCTTCCTTGGCCCCGTGTCCTTTCCCCCGGTATGGGGCCAAGGAGGCCCCCCGATCTTCCTACGCCACGCTGAACCGCCGGGTCTCGACCTCCTTCACGTGCTGCTCGTAGAGCTCCGAGTACTTCGCCTTGAACGCCGTCGTGTCGAACCGCCTGCTCAGGACCTTGGTCCAGCGTACCTTGAACACGTCCACCAGCATCTCGGACACGCCCCGCGCCGTCATCTCCGCCTTGATGTCGTCCTCGATGGAGACGCTATCTCCGCCGCCAGCTCCTCGGCCATCTGCTTGAGCCCCTTCAGGTCCCTGATCTTCGCCGCAAGTTCGTTCTGTCCCATCGTCATTGCCTCCTTGGAATCGGTCCCCGAAGGCGGTACAATGGAACCGTCCTTGGGTTGGTGGTGCTTCCTGTGGTGCGTGGCGGTCCGGGGTTGCCTCCCTAGGCCGCCTTCCTCTTGCCCCGGTTCTCGTGGAACCAAAGCCGCGTCTCGAACTCCTCGTCCAGGTCCAGGCAGTGGTCCCGGACCTCCCGCGCCGTGATGAACCCCAACAGCTCGTCGTAGTCCAGCAGGAACGCCCCCGCCGCCTCCTCGGGGGCCGTTATCAGGTCGATTCCCTCGACGCTGTCCCCGTCGTTCAGGTAGTCCAGGAAGAACCACTTGTGGGCCTCCCTCAGGGCCTCCTCCCGGTCCCCGTCGCTCCTCGCGCCGCACGCTCCCGACTCCCGCTCCCCGATGGGGGCGACCTCTCTGCCCGTCGCCTGGGCCTCACCTTGTCAATTTGCTACTGCCTTGGTTGATGGGGATATTATGGCTTAATTAAGCCTTATTATAATCAGTATTATTACGTATTTATGCTTATGATATTATGGGTTACATAGACCCTAATATTATGATGAGGGGGATTTGCATTGAATGATAAGAGTCTGCTCAGCGTCACAGAGGCTGCAGCGATTATGGGGCTAGGGAGAAGCCAGATTCTAAGGTTGTGCAATCAAAACCGTTTGAATGGAGCCCAGAAGATCGGCAACACGTGGGTTATTCCTCGGGAGTCTGTCGAGGCATACGAGCCCGGTCCTCAAGGCTTTGCCGCCGTATGGGAGCGCCGCAAGGCGGAGCGGGCGGCCTTGCGCGAGGAAATCGAGGCTGCGATCTCAGCGGCCAAGGGGGAGGAGGGGTAAGGGATGGCTGTCAAAGGCGTTTTGGTGAAGCGAGGGAATGCCGGGGTCATCTGTCGTCAGGAGGACGAGGGGAAGCCACAGGAGGAAGGAAGCCGACGCCGTGAGAGCAGGAGAACCTTGATGTCCCGAATCATCGAGGAGCACAAAGGTGCGTTCGATGAGCTCGCAAAGTATTGAATGGCTCGACGAAGAGGCCATACTTGACGCCGTGCTCCTCTTACAGGAGCAGTATGCCGGAGACCCCATTGGGATCATCAACCTCAACCCCATCGGCTATATCGCCAACTTGGCCGCAGTTTCACACTACTACGACAGCGACCTCCTGACCCTCGCCGCAGTGATAGGACGCTCGATCATCCAGGGACATCCCCTCCAAGATGGCAACAAGCGTCTGGGGATTCTTCTGATGACGCTGTTCCTCTCCGAGAATGGCCTGCGGCTCCAAGCGAGCAAGAAGGAAATTACCGAGACGGCGCTGTCACTGGCTCAGGGGACGCTTGATTCCAACGGTCTGCGTTCCTGGCTGGAGGCACATACTTGCCGGGGGAAGATTTTGAGCGAAAAGGAGGGCTAGGTGATGGCGACGTACACGGCTTGCTACACGAAGATAGAGGCGGGCTATATGGGGCAGCTCCTCGAATGGCCGGAGGTCATCACAGAGGGGGGCACCTTGGAGGAGTGCCGGGCCATGCTGCTGGACGCCGCCCAGGAGATGACGAGAGCCTACCTGGAGACGGGGCAAATCCCGCCTCAGGCTCAGGTACTCTTCGAGCCTCTCCCTGTGGACATGGAGGGGGCATCGCATGTCGGTTAACCGGCGCGAGCACGTGAGGCACCTGGAGCAATACGGATTTTTCCTGCAGCGGGAGGGCCGCAATCACAGCATCTACAACAACGGCAGGGGTAAGATGGTTCCGGTCAAGCGCCACACGACTTTCGACCGCATCACGGCAAATGCCCTGTGCAGACAGGCCGGTGTCCTGGCGGTCTTTTAACTTTGTAGGAGGGGTAGGGATGGCTCAATTCTTGCTGGAGCTGCCGCAGGAACTGAGAGAGCGTATCGAGACCCGAAGCGGCGCGGCCAATCAGAAGCCGGAAAAGTTCATGT
>CAJPSE010000232.1 GCA_905373185.1 uncultured Fretibacterium sp. | reverse complement strand
TTCCTGGCCGGTCGGGGTGCTCAGCGGCGTCGCCAGCCGCATCTGCGCCCAGAGGCGCACGCCGGTGGCCCTGGCCGCGCCCGTCGGGGGCAAGATACGGGGGACCCTGCGCGTACCGGTCGGGGGAAACGCCGTGGACGTCCTGAGCGAGATCTCAAACCTCCTGGACGCCTGGGGAGGGCACCGCTACGCGGCCGGCTTCTCGGTGCTCACTCAGAACTGGAACGAGGTCGAGGAGGAACTGGAGAAGCTCCTGGCCGGGATGGGGATACGGGAGGAGCTCGTCGCCGCCATCAACATCTCGCCGGCGAGCATCTCCCTGAACGACTGGAGGGCGGTGAAGGAACTCGGCCCCTTCGGGAACGACAACCCCTGCCCGCGCTTCTACAGGGCCAGCAGCCCGAGCGACCGGATAGAGCCCCTGGGGAGGGACGGCAGGCACAGCGCGGTGAGGGTCGACAACGTCCGGCTTCTGGCCTTCAACGCCGCGGCCGACCTTCAGGAGACCTCGGGGGTGACGGGCTGGATCTACCATCCGCGCATCGACTATTGGCGCAACGAGGAGCAGGTTCAGTTCGTCCTGGACTACGCGGTCGTGAATTAAGGAAACGCTGATTCAATAAAAGCACTGCAAACAAAGCGCTGCAAGCAAAGCACCGATGCGATTCATGAAGTCTCCCGGTCGATTTTTTGCAGGAGGCGTCTGCGAACGGCAGCGTCCGGGGAAGGGCCGGAGCTTGAGAAAGGGGGAGGGGCTCGTGACGGACGAACGCTTGAGATCGGCGCCTGCGGAGCGGTTGGAAGCGGACACGGGCGCGTTACCTGCCTCTGACGGCGTCCTGTGTGCCGACAACGAGGCGATGAAGGCCATCCTGAGCAGCGTCCCGGAGCTCTCCGGCAGCGACGAGCAGCGGGAGATGGCGCAGCTGCGCGATTCCTTTCTGGATCGGCTCCCGGAACCGTGCCGGGTGGAGAGCGTGCGTGCAGCCTGGCGCGAGCTCTGGTCCAAGGCCCTGACCTTTCTCTCCTCCTCTCAGATGCATCGTCTGGGCAAGGCCTTCGTCTTCGCCGCCAGGGCCCATGCCGACCAGAAGCGTGTGGCGGGAGATCCCTACGTCATCCATACCTTGAGCACGGCGTCCATTCTCGCGGACATGCAGCTGGATCTGGCCACCCTCACGGCGGCCCTGCTGCACGACGTCCTGGAGGACACGCCGACGCCCCCCGAGGAGCTGGGCGCCGCGTTCGGCGAGGACGTCCTGACGCTGGTCGGAGGCGTGACGAAGCTGGGCAAGCTGCCCTTCATGTCGGTGGAGGGGTATCAGGCGGAGAACCTGCGGAAGATGTTCATCGTGATGGCCCGGGACATCCGGGTCGTCCTGATCAAGCTTGCGGACAGGCTGCACAACATGAGGACCCTGGGTGCGCTCCGGCGAGACAAGCAGGAGCGCATCGCGAAGGAGACGCTCGAGATCTTCGCCCCTCTCGCGCATCGCCTGGGGATCTATCAGATTAAGAGGGACCTCGAGGACCTGTCCTTCCGTTACCTCCAGCCGGAGGTCTACAGCGAGATTCGGCGCAAGACCAAGAAGAAGCTGCCTCAGATGGAGGAGATCATCAGTAGGGGAATTGAGACGCTGGAGTCCCGCCTGGCGAAGGAGGGGATTCCCTGCAAGATCAAGGGCCGGGCCAAGCATTATTACAGCATCTACGAGAAGATGCAGCGCAAGAAGCTCTCCATGGACGAGCTGTACGACATCCTGGCCATCCGCGTCCTGGTGGAGGACGTGTCCACCTGCTATGCCGTGCTGGGCATCGTCCACTCCCTGTGGGTTCCGATCCCGGGGCAGTTCGACGACTACATCGCCACCCCCAAGAGCAACATGTATCAGTCGCTGCACACCACGGTCATGGCCTTCGGCGCGCCCATGGAGGTGCAGATTCGGACCCAGGAGATGAACCGGCTCGCGGAGTACGGGATCGCCGCCCATTGGCTCTACAAGTCCAAGGGCGTCTCCGCCGACAGCCTGGACACCAGGCTGATGTGGGTGCGCCAGGCCCTGGAGGGCGGCCCGGGTGAGGGGCACGACCCCGAGGAGTTTCTGGAGCTGCTGAAGAGCGACGTCCTGACCTCGGAGGTCTACGTCTTCACGCCGCAGGGCAAGCCCCTGGTCCTCCCCAACGGGGCCACGACGATCGACTTCGCCTATGCCGTCCATACGGAGGTTGGCAACCGCTGCGTGGGGGCGATGATCAACAGCCGCATCGTGCCCCTGAGCACGCAGCTGCACAGCGGCGACATCGTGAAGATCATCACCTCGCCGCAGGGCTTCCCCTCGAGGGACTGGATGAAGTTCGCCCGGAGCAGCAAGACCAGGAGCAAGATCCGGAACTACTTTCGCCAGGCCGAGAGGACGGACCGGGAGGAGAAGCTGGCGCGGGGATGGGAGGCCCTCGAACGCGAGCTCCGCAAGCGGGGGATCGCGGCGGACAAGGCGGACAATCAGGACGACCTGACCCCCGCCCTCAACAAGGTGGCCCGTGACCTGGGGATGGCGGGCAGGGAGGACCTCCTGGTCTCCATCGGGTCGGGGACGTCCGGCCCCAGCACGGTCGCTCAGAAGCTCGCTCTGGCGTACCTCCAGCAGCGCCATCCCACGGACGACATCGCGGCGATCGTCAAGCAGCATGTGGACGCCCATAAGTCCGACTCGGACATCGTGGTCGAC
>CAJPSE010000231.1 GCA_905373185.1 uncultured Fretibacterium sp. | reverse complement strand
ATCGCCGCAATCTGCTGGGCCGACCGCGCCGCGCTTCGAGATGGATACGCGCCACGTCGCACATACGATCAACAGTTATCTGCGTGCCGAGGGGCTGGACAAGTCCATTCAGGTCTCTATCAATCAGCGGGGGGTTGCGGTCTCTATCTCAGATCAGTTCCTCTTCGCCTCCGGCAGTGCGGAGCTCAAGTCCGAGGGGCAGCGCGCCCTCTACAAGATAGCGATGCTGGTGCGCGACAAGGTTCCCGCTGTTGCGGTGGAGGGGCATACCGATTCGGTCCCCCTGGCGGGAGGAATGTACCGCAACAACTGGGGGCTTTCCTCCATGAGGGCGGCGGTTGTGGCTGATTACCTCGAGACGGCGGGGGGAATCGATCCGCTGAAGCTCCAGGCGGTGGGGTTCGCCTCCTATCAACCGATCGTCCCCAACGACAGCCCTGAGCACAGGGCGTTGAACCGCCGAGTCGATCTCGTGTTTCTTTCTCAGTATCCCAAACGCTAAAAGGGGTTGAACGGAGCCGCATGAAACGGATCATTGTTTTTGTCGTGGTTGGGCTGGTGATGTTCGGGGCCGGTTTCGGCGGCGGGCTGATGCTGGGTCGCACCATGGCGTCGGGGGACGGCGCCGCGGTGGATACGCGCCAGGTGAAGGCGCCGGGGCCCATCGTGTCCGTCGGAGAATTTACGAGCAACCTGGCCGGGGCGGGGAGGCACGTCATTACCTTTACGCTTTCGCTGGAGCTCCTGAACGAGAAGGCGGTCGAGGTCGTACAGGCCCCCGGGTGGCTCCTCAGGATCAAGAACGAGGTTCTGCTGATCGTCAAGGACAAGGTCTACGAGGATCTGACCAGTGCCGAGGGCACCCTGCAGTTTGCGGGGGACATCAAGAGGACCCTGAACTCCATATTGCCGGAGAGTAAGGGGGAGCCCCTTATCGTCCAGGCGCTCTTCGAGTCGTTTGTGCTTCAATAGGGTTTCGTAGGGCTCCGTGTTTTTTGAAACGTAAAGGCAGGTGATGACCTCTGGCTCCCGACGTCTTGTCTCAGAGCGAAATAGATTCCCTGTTGAGTGCTCTGACCAGCGGGAGCGTGGACCTTGATTCTATCTCCGAGAACTCCAGCGATTACAAGGTCAAGGTCTACGACTTCAAGCGCCCCGATAAATTCAGCAAGGACCAGCTCCGGGCTATTCAAATGATTCACGAGGCATTTGCCCGGCAGCTGACGACGGTGATGTCAACTCTTATCCGTTCCATGGTCTCGGCCGAGGTCGCCTCCGTGGATCAGCTGGCCTACGAGGAATTTGTGAATTCGCTCGTGCAGCCGACGGTCATCGGAACGGTCGAGATGCATCCCTTTGACGGCAATATCCTGGTGGAGCTCAACCCCAACCTGGTCTTTTCGATCATCGACAGGATGCTCGGGGGGAAGGGGGAGTTCTCGGGAAAGGTCCGGGAGCTCACGGACATCGAGAAGACCGTGACCGAGCGGGTTATGATGCGGATGCTGGAGCTCCTCGAGGACAGCTGGAGCACTGTGGTGGACGTGCGCTTCCGCTTCGAAAGCATGGAGAGCAACCCTTTCTTCGTTCAGATCTGCCCGCCCCGTGACATGGTGCTGCTGGTGATCCTGAAGCTGAAGGTGGGGGACATCGAGGGGATGATGAGCCTCTGTTTCCCCTATTTCCTGATGGAGCCGATCGTCGACAAGCTCTCCTCGCAGCAGTGGTTTGCCTCGACGAGCCGCAAGAGGGACGAGGACGAGAGGGAGAATATCGTCGGCTCGCTGGGGAACGTCAGGATCCCGCTCAGCCTGGAGCTGGGGCACACGGTGCTGAGCCTGGCGGATGTCTATGCTCTGGAGCCCGGGGACGTCATCAAGCTTGACGAGACACGGGAGAGCGAGATCTCCGTCCGGGTGGGGAATCATGTGTATTTCAAGGCCAGGCCGGGGACGCGCGATGGCCGCCTGGCGGCGGAGCTGACCCGGATTTTGGATGGGGCGGTAGAGGAAGAGGCGGAAGGAGGAGATGGCGATGGACGATCTTCTTAGTCAGGACGAAATCAACGCGCTGCTCTCCGGAGGGGCGCTGGGGGAGGACTCGGGATCGGGACTCTCCATGGAGGATTCTCAGCTTCTGGACGAGGTCGCCTCTATTTTTTCAAATGCCGAGAACAGTGTTTTCGGCATGTTGTCGGGCAAGGATGTCGATACGGCCCTGGAGAGCGCCGAGGTCCTGCCCCAAAAGGATTTTTTGGAGAAGCTTCCCGAGGCGCCCTTTGTCTTTCGTGCGACCTGCGGGGGCTTTGATGATATCCCCCTGACGCTCGTCGTCGAGCAGCGAGGGGCGCTGATGCTCGCGGACCTAATGATGGGCGGGGAGGGCAAGGAACTGCCCGAGGAGCCCAGCGACCTTTATCTGAATGCGGCTCAGGAAGGGCTGAGCCAGGTCGTCGGCGCCTCCTTCACGAGCCTCAGCGGCCTTCTGGGCGGAAGAAGGCTGATGCCCGAGAACACTACCTCCGCTTTGGCGGCGGAGGGCTGGCTTCCCTTCACTCAGTTGGATGCGGAGGCCTCGGTCTGGGTCAGCCCTGCCACAGTTCAGGTGGATGGTCTGGACCCCTTCAAGGTCTGGAGCGCTATACCCCTGGATTCCGCACTTGCCATCGTGGGGCTGATGCGCCAGATCATCGGGGAGCAGACGCCCAAGGACTCGGTGCCTCCCCCGGAGGAGCCGGCGGC
>CAJPSE010000230.1 GCA_905373185.1 uncultured Fretibacterium sp. | reverse complement strand
CGCCATGTCCGAGTCCCTCCTTTTGCGGGACGCGACGGTGCGCCGGGTGGGACCCGATTTTCTGACGGAGGCGCTCTTTTCATGTTCACCGGGCTTGTAGAGGCGGTCGGCGCGGTGCGCGCCCACCGCAGGGTGGAGGAGGTCTCTTTGCTGTCCATCGAGTGCCCGGCCCTGGCGCCCGAGCTGGTGCTGGGGCAGTCCGTGGCGGTGAGCGGCGCGTGCCTTTCCGTCGTGGCCCTGCACGGGGACGTCTTCGACGTGGAGATGATGCCGGAGACCGCGGAGCGCACGTGGTTCGCCGACCTGAGGCCGGGGACCGCCGTCAACCTGGAGCGGGCCATGGCATTGGGGGACCGGCTGGACGGGCACCTGGTCCTGGGGCATGTCGACGGGACCGCTGTCCTGAGGCGACTCTCGGGGACCGGGCGGACACGGGTGGCCTGTTTCGGCGCCGAGCCGTCGCTGCTGAGGGGGATCGTCCCTAAGGGGTCGGTCGCGCTGGACGGCGTCAGCCTGACCGTCATCGGCGTCTCCGCCTCGGATTTCTCCGTCGGGCTCATTCCGACGACGCTTGCGTCCTGTACCCTGGGGCGTATGGCGGTGGGGACCGTCGTGAACCTGGAGACCGACATTTTGGGCAAGTACGTGGAGCGCCTTCTGGGATCTCGGAGCTCCGGAATGCGTCTGTCGATCGAGGAGCTGAGGGATCTTGGATATTGAAGTTCGGAATCGGGAAGCGGGATCGGTCTTCGACACGATCGAGGAGGCGATCGAGGACATCCGCCAGGGGCGTATGGTCCTCGTTGCGGACGACGAAAATCGGGAGAACGAGGGCGATCTTATCGTGGCCGCGGCGCACGCGACGGCGGACAACGTCAACTTCATGGCCCGGTATGCACGGGGCCTGATCTGCGCCCCCGTGTCGGGGGAGATCGCCCGCAGGCTGCGGCTCGACCCTCTGGCCGCGCACAGCACAGAGACCGTGCACAGCACGGACAGGAAGTCCACCGCGTTCCTGGTCACGGTGGACGCCCGTGAGGGGACGACGACGGGCATCTCGGCGGAGGAGCGTGCCCTTACGGCCCGCCTCCTGGCCGATCTCGACGCCCGCCCCGAGGATTTCCTGCGCCCCGGGCACCTCTTTCCTCTCGAGGCCCGCGAGGGCGGTGTCCTGGTGCGCGCCGGCCATACCGAGGCCACGGTCGACCTCGTGCGTCTGGCCGGGTTGCCCGCCTCCGGGCTCTGCTGCGGGGTGCTGAACGACGACGGGACCATGGCGCGGCTTCCGGACCTGATCGCGTTCGCGAAACGGCATGGATTGAAGTTCATCGCGGTGAAGGACCTCATCGCCTGGCGGTGCGCCCGGGAGAAGCTGGTCGAAAAGCGGGTTGAGGTCAACCTCCCGACGGAGTTCGGCTTCTTTTGCGTCCACGCCTACCGCAGCAAATTGCAGGACGACGACGCGCATACCCACGTCGCGCTGGTCAAGGGGGATATCTTGGGGACGGACCCCGTCCTGGTGCGGGTGCACAGCGAGTGCTTCACCGGGGATATCTTCGGTTCCCTGCGCTGCGACTGCGGTCCTCAGCTCCATGCAGCCCTCTCCATGATCGAGAGGGAGGGCGCGGGCGTTCTGCTCTACATGCGGCAGGAGGGGCGCGGCATCGGCCTACTCAACAAGCTGAGGGCCTACCGGTTGCAGGACGAGGGGATGGATACGGTCGACGCCAACGTGGCGCTGGGCTTCCCCCCGGACCTCCGGGACTACGGCACGGGGGCGCAGATCCTCATGGACCTGGGGCTGAGGCGGATTCGGCTGCTGACGAACAACCCGAAGAAGGTTATTGGCCTCGGGGGGTACGGGCTCGAGATCGTGGACCGGGTTCCTCTGGTGATCGAGCCGAACGAGTACAACGAGAGGTATATGCGGACCAAGGAGCTGCGGATGGGACACGTGCTGCACGGGGTCTGAGCGCATTTTTTCTTTCTTGCTTGTAGGGGATCCAAGGGAGCCTGCTCCCTTGGCGGGGGTTCGGGGGCGGAGCCCCTGAGTTAAGTCGTTTAAGGAGGCTTATCTGCGATGCGGACGATAGAGGGAAAATTGCTGGGAACGGGGCTTTCCGTTGCGATCGTGGTCTCCCGATTCAACGACCTGATCTCCGAAAAGCTGCTGGAGGGGGCCAAGGACGCGCTTCTGCGCCACGACGTGTCCCATCAGGCCGTGGAGGTCTTCAGGGTCCCGGGTGCCTGGGAGCTGCCCTTGGCGGCCAAGGAGCTGGCCCTGAGCGGAAAGTACGACGCGATCATCGCCCTGGGGGCGGTCATACGGGGCGACACGCCGCACTTCGACTACGTCTCCGCCGAGATGTCGAAGGGGCTGGCCCAGGTGGGGCTGGAGCATCGGGTGCCGGTGGTCTTCGGCGTCCTGACCTGCGATACCCTGGAGCAGGCTCTGCTCCGTGCGGGCAGCAAGGCGGGCAACAAGGGGGCGGACAGTGCGCACACCGCGATCGAGATGGCCAACCTGCTGAGGAACATCCGCCTTTCCGGGGGGGCGAAGGGGGAGCTGCGCGATGCTTGACCTGCGCTGGATCCTCGCAAACCGCGAGGAGGCGGAACGCTGTCTGAGGAACCGGCGGCACGACTTCGACCTCGGCGTCTTGGAGTCCCTGGACGGAAGGCGCCGCAGGCTAATAGCCGAGGCCGAGGACCTGAAGGCCCGGAGGAACGAGGGGTCTCGTA
>CAJPSE010000229.1 GCA_905373185.1 uncultured Fretibacterium sp. | reverse complement strand
GCCTGCCCCGAGGGCTGCGGGAGAACGCTACCTCGCCCTCTTGGCCAGGCGTCCCAACTCCTCGACGAGGGGCCGAATGCGCTTGTCGTCCGCCGGTTTCCGGAGCGCATCGGCCGCGCTGATCTTCTTCTTCCAGTACTCCTCGTTGCGCTTGACGCTGATGCTGATGACCGATCCCTCCAAGGAGAGCCCGGCGAAGAGCCCCTTCGTCATAGAATAGCTGTAGATGGACGCCTTCATTTGGGCATCCGTCGCGGCCTCGGCGCGCCGTCCCACGGGCCCGGCGGCCACCGACACGTCCCCACCGAGCTTGGTTTTGCTGCTCAGAAAGGCCTCGACCCCCTTCTCGTTCGTCACGACGAGGATCAGGGAGATCTTCTGGGCCCCGATCTGGAACCCCAGGGAGCCGCCCCCCAGGTTATAAAAGCTCGGGCCATACCATTTCCCGTTCTCCTTGCGCAGGATCAGCCCCTCGCCGTACTCCCCACCCAGGATAAACCCCGCCTTGACCATCGAGGGAACGAAGGCGACGGCATGGGCCCCTTCGACGACATCCGCCATGTTCCGCGCATCATCCTGATCGCGCATCGCCCTCAGGACGTCGATGGAATCCTCGATCAACGACTTCGGAGACACCGCCGCCGCAGGAAATGTCCCCAGCACGAAGATCGCGAGGACCAGAACCGCACCCAGGAGTTTTCGCATCACCTCGCCGCCTTTCTTTCTCAATGCCTTTCTCTCTCAATCGTTCTCCCCGCCGCTCCCCGCCCCCGGCGATGACGCCACCGAACACGGGCGAGGGGGTCCATCGGAATGAAGAAGTCCGTCGGACTCGAACATCTGCACCAAGAGCCCGTGCCGGAGCCCATTGATGCTCACGGTAAAGGACTCTGCACCCAACGCCTCCAGCGCGCACAGGACGATGCACGAGCTGGCCAATATCAGGTCGGCCCGGCTCGCGGGCAGACCGCGAATGCGGCGCCGTTCCTCGAGCGTAACAGCAGCGTAGCGGCGCATCTGCCCCTCGACATCCCCGCGAGTCAACTTCGTGCGGTTGAGTCGGAGGGGCACGAAGCCGGGGAGCCCCAACTTGACCGAGGCCATGGCCACCACCCCGCCCCCCAGCCCGATGACCGACGGGGGCCTCGAGGGGTCTGCCCACTCTATTTTACTGCAAAGGAACAGATTCCGGACATGCCGCAGGGCCAGGTCCAGGGATTCCGGGGCCGGGGGGTCCGCCGCAAAAAAACGCTCGGTGAGGGTCACCGCACCCACGGCGACGCTCTCCGACCGCGTCGCGCCCCCCGGCGGGGCCCCGCGCGAGGCCCCAAAGACGAACTCCGTGCTTCCCCCTCCCGTGTCGAACACCGCAAAGGGCCCGCCCTCATCGGAGCCGTCCAGTGCGCCCCTCCAGGCGAGGCGGGCCTCCTCCTCTCCCGAGAGGATCCGGACCTCGAGCCCCGTGCGGCCGAGGATCTCCCTCAGGAAGTCCTGCGCGTTCCCCGCGACGCGAAGGGCCATCGTCCCGACCAGGCACGGCTCCGCCCCCATCTCCCGCGAACGACGGACCATCTCCACCACCACACGGGCGCCGTTTCGGATCGCCTCCTCCCTCAGCCGTCCGTCCGCGGTCCGCCTGCCCAGGCGGACGACCTCGGTCGTGTCCAGCAGCACCTCGATACGCCCCGCAAGGCAACGCGCAATGCGCAGCTTGATGGAGTTGCTCCCGATGTCGATGACGGACCGGACCTCGGCCCCCATAACCTAAACGGCCTCCCCGCAGCCCTGGAGGCGGCGGCGCGTCCACCCCTCCTGGAGGATGAAGAACAGGGCCGTCGTGGGAATCGTGAGCAGGAGCCCGGCCGTCCCGGCGAGGCTCTGCACGATCTCCTGGGCGATGTACGGATCGTTGAGGAGGCCTACGACATCGGCCCCCGCGCTGCTGATCAGGATCGTCATGGGCAGCGCCGCCCCCAGATAGGCCAGGATCAAAGTGTTGATCATGCTTCCCAGCACCTCGCTCCCGACGTTCAGGCCCGCCTTCAGGAGGCGCCGCAGGGGGATATCCGGGTCGTAGTCCACGAGCTCGGCCATCGAGGCCGTTATGGAGATGCCGACGTCGAGGACCGCGCCGATGGCCCCTACCAGGATCGAGGCGAGCAACAGTCCGCGGACGTCGATGTCGGGAAGGGTCGAGGCCAGCAGGGCGGCCCCCTCCCCCGCCAGCCCGTTGAGCTGCCAGAAGAAGACCATCGCCCAGCCCAGGAGGAACCCGCAGCAGACGCCGCCCAGGCTGCCGAGGAGGGCGACCGTGCGGCAGCGGGATCGTTTGACGACGCAGACGATCGTCAGGACCGAGATCACGAGCACGGCGGCGAATGCCAGGGGGATCGGGGGCCAGCCCGCCGACATCAGGGGGATCATTCCCCAGAGCAGGCAGACGATGGAGAGCCCCAGGCCCAGCAGGGCCCGGAACCCCGCCCATCCGGCGAAGGTCAGCAACAGGGACGAGACCAGGGCGACGAAGGCGGCGACCGAGGGGATGCGGTAGGCATCCGCTATGGAGTACTGCCTGCTGCCGTCGTAGAAGGTGTCCTCCACCAGCAGATAGCGATGATTCGGGACCAGGTCGACGCCGCTCCCGGCAAGGCGGGTCACGACGACGACGAAGGTATGCCCCTTCTGGTCCCCCGTCAGCACGAGGACCTTCAGCGGCCGCTCGAGGGCAGGAAACGTCTCGTCATCGTC
>CAJPSE010000228.1 GCA_905373185.1 uncultured Fretibacterium sp. | reverse complement strand
AAATGGTCGAAAGAATACGGGTGGACGATGCCGAAGAGGCCTTAGTCATCGCCGGCCAGTGAAAACGTCAATCTGTGCGGCCTGGCGGACGGATTGTCATGTCAAGCCGCACACAATTCTTTCTATTCAGGAGTTATGAAGATGAAAAAAACGAAGATGAAAAATACGTTGATCGCGAATATCTACAACAAAATTATCCGAGAAACAGGATTATACAATCTCGACTATTTTATTGAAGAGCATGAAGGCGGCTATGAGGAGATGCCGATCCTCGACTATTTTCCTCAGGCAAAATTTTTAAAAAGAGTGATAAAGAAAGAGGAGATTTCAGCGTTATTGCTGGATATTGCCCTGTTTTTTGTCAATGTTATTCTGCTTTATGCATATAACAAATTGACAGAAAAACAATTCGCTAATTTCTTTATAGCGATATTTGTTGTGGATTTTGATCACCTCGAAGAAGATTATGGGGACTACGGACATTTTAATCCCAGGATATTGGTCAGTCGTGAGGCGGATAAATATACTTTCGTATCGCAGGAAATGTTGTTTGATTACAAACGATGCGAAAAATTTTATAAGCACGTAAGCAAGGTGGCAGGACTAGGAGATTTTATG
Source organism: uncultured Fretibacterium sp. (assembly GCA_905373185.1). GTDB lineage: Bacteria > Synergistota > Synergistia > Synergistales > Aminobacteriaceae > CAJPSE01. The sequence continues at coordinate 2,161 of CAJPSE010000228.1, read as the reverse complement.
TTCTACAGGCACTATGATGATAAGAATGATTTGGACACCATTTATATGGTTCCTAATAGGGAAGGTTACAGTCCTGTCTCTCTATGAATGACGACAAATCGCGGAAGGGCGTCACGGTCCGGTATCTGGTGGACGCGAACCACTGGATATCCCACGTGGTGGCGGAGACGGACGGCACGGGAGTGCCCCTGGCCTACTACACCCGCAACGGGGGCCGATTGCCAAAAGCTGCAGCGTCGTCTATGATTCTCAGCAGAGCGACGACACGGCCGCCGGCGCTCATGACGGCACACGACAGGAGGCTTCGCGATATGGACAAGAAGATGGATATGCGGCGCAGGGATCGGCAGTTGAGCGAGGAGGAGACCCTCGAGGTCCTGCAGCATGGGGAGTACGGCGTCCTCTCGACCGTCTGCCCGGACGGGACGCCCTACGGCGTGCCGCTCAACTTCGCGCTGGAGGACGGGCGCATCTACCTGCACGGCGCCAACGCGGAGGGGCAAAAGATCGTGAACCTCCAGCACTGCCCGGACGCCTGCTTCACCGTCGTCAGCAGCACCAAACTTCTGCCGAAGGAGTTCAGCACGCTCTACCGGTCCGCCATCGTCTGCGGACGGGTCTCCACCGTGGAGGACGACGCGGAGAAGCGGCGGGGCCTTGAAGCGCTCCTTCGCAAGTACTCGCCGGAATTCATCGAGAGCGGCCTGAAGTACATCGAGGCCGCATTCAAGGCGGTGCGCGTCCTGCGCCTGGACGTCGCGTCCCTCTCAGGCAAGGGCCGGAAGCAGTAGTCCGGCAGGAAGGGAACACAGCCCTCATGAACCGAATCGCATCGGAAGGGAACGCGGCGCCACAGAGGGGCGGCGAGGGGTTGGGCGCGCTCTGCACCATCCTGTCCGCGGTGCTGTTCGGCACGATGCCGCTCATCGCGAAGTTCGCCTATCAGCACGGCGGCAACGCCTGCACGACCGTCTTCGGCCGCTTCGGAACGGGAGCCCTGATCTCCCTCCTCCTGCCGTTCCTCATTCCGGGCTTCTCCCTGCGGATCACGCGCCGTCAGATGCTCGACGTCCTGAAGCTCTCGATCTTCTACGCCTTGACGCCCATCCTGCTCTACCTGTCCTACAACCACATCGGTTCGGGGCTGGCCACCACGCTCCACTTCACCTACCCCATCATGGTCATCGCGCTGATGGCGCTGTTCTTCCGCTCGCCCCTCACAGGGCCGAAGCTGCTCTGTGCCGCGCTCTGCACCGCCGGTGTGCTCCTCCTCTACAGCCCCGCAGAAGGCGTGGAATCCGAGGGCATGGGGATGGCGCTCGCCGTCGCCTCCGGCCTCACCTTCGCGCTCTACATCGTTCTCCTGGGTCACAGCTCCCTGGGCTCCCTTCCCGCGATGGCAGTCACCTTCTGGCTCTCGGCCTTCGCCGCAGCGGAGGCCGGGGTCTTCGGTCTCTTGACGGAGGACCTGCGCCTCTTTGCTCCGTGGCAGGCCTGGGCGGCCTACTGGACGTTGGGCCTCTTCGCCACCGTCCTCGCCATCTCCCTCTTTCAAAAGGGCGTCTTCCTGTGCGGGGAGGTGAAGGCCTCGCTCCTCAGCAACTTTGAGCCCATGACCGGCGTCGCCATCGGCATCCTGCTCCTGGGGGAGACCTTGACCTCAAGGTCCGCTGCGGGCATCGCCTGCATCCTGATCGCCGCCGTCCTGACGAGCCGCATCCGGCGTTAGGGCCCCTGCGTCGGGGTATAATAGGCCCGGACAAAAAACAGCCTGGGAGCCGAGGATGAAGGGGGAGACAGCGTGAACGAACGGATTGCGGTGCTCTGCGGCGGGGACGGTGCAGAGCGCGAGGTATCGCTGAGGAGCGGGGCCGCGGTGACCGCGGCGCTGGTCGAGGCGGGGTATCGGGCGAAGGCCGTGGACCTGCGGGCCATCGAAGAAACGCGCCGCGCCCTCAGGGGGTTGTTCGACGCGGTCTTCGTAGCCATGCACGGCAGCTGGGGCGAGGACGGGCAGCTTGAGGCGCAGCTTGAGGCGATGGGGGTGCCCTACACGGGGTCCGACCCCAACGTCTGCGACCTGGCCATGGACAAGGGACGGTCGTGCGCCGCCCTTCGCGCGGCGGGCCTGACCGTGCCGAAGGGCATCCTGCTGCCGAAG
>CAJPSE010000227.1 GCA_905373185.1 uncultured Fretibacterium sp. | reverse complement strand
AACCGGGTCCTCGCTCCTGACCCCCGTCGCATAGGTTTCCGGCATCCAGCTGAGGGGCCAGAGGCGTGCCGTGACGGCCGTGACGGCGAACGTGACGAACATGGCAACCCAGAAGTAGAGGGTCCAGTGGTCCATGATGCCCAAAGTCTTGGCGACGATCAAGAGGAAGGTCGCCGAGACCGTGGAAAAGCCCGTGGCCACGATGGCGGCCTCACGCGCCGAATACTTGTCCTGGCGGTAAACCCCGTTGGTGATCAGGAGGGCGATCGAATAGCTCCCCACGAACGAGGCAACGGCATCGATGGCGCTGCGTCCCGGGGTCTTGAAGAGGGGACGCATGACGGGGGTCATGAAAACGCCGGTGAACTCCATGAGGCCGAAGCTGGACAGAAAGGCCAGGAACACGGAGCCGATGGGAATCACCAAGCCTACGGGCAGGGACAGCTTTTCAAAGAGGAAGGGGCCGAAGTCCTTTTGAGCGAGCCAGGCGGGAGCCACGTTGAAGTAGATCACCGTACCGGCCACAGCGCCGACGACCTTGGCGAACGAGAAAAACAGGGTGAGCCCGTCCTTGTTCCACGTCCTCCGAATAAAGGGAAGGGCCGCCCCGACGTACATCACGATGAGGATATAGACCTTCGCCCCCGGCAGAAGATCCTGAAGGATGAAGTTGATGATATGATCTACAGGGATCGTCATCTTTCCACCCAACGTCAAAGGGCAAAAGAACATAAAAAGGCCAAAAAGGCTGTAGACAAGAAACTTCCAAACGCCCTTCCCAGTTTGATTTTCCTGCATAAGTCAACACCCCCGTCAAAAACAGACAACGACACGACGCAAAATCGTCAAGCCAGAGCGACGGGACCAGAGGGGCGAAGGTTCGTGACAGTCGATGCCCCACCAGGGTCGGCTGGTGCGCCCTCCTCCAGCTCCCGGATAACGCTTTCAGAACTTTAACCGTGTCGCTTCCAAATTTCACCGTTCTCATCGCAGAGAAATCGAACTCAGCGCATAATAATCCACTCCCAGACAAGCAGCGGTCCAGTCTCTGTGATAAAAAAGTCAAATCTTAATCTACTATATTTTTCTGGACTGTCAAGCAAAACTGCCGTCCCCAAATGGGGAATAAGGGAGCGGAGCTTTTCCGCCCTGCTCCCGCGCCTTTTATACGAACCACACGGGTATCTGAAGAACGTTTTCCCTCAGCATTCCGGGCTGCGGACAGTTGCATATCACGGCGCCCGCTCCACGTCTCTTTTCGTTCACTTTATCGAGTACCAGGAAAGCAGAGGTTTCATCGGCAGCGACGGAGGAGCTCTGCTTAATCTCAATGGGATGGAGGACCCCGTTTTCTTCGATGATCAGGTCAATTTCACCTTCGATTTCGATCATGGCCCCATTCTTTTTGACCTTCTTCCTGTCTCGCCCTCTGTAGTAGGAGACGCAGTAGCGATAATCGATCGCTCTGTTTGAGTAGGACTTTAAGATTTCCGAAATGACGAAGGTCTCGAAAAAAGCCCCGCTCATTGCACCGTTCGCTAAAGTTTCCGGCGTCAGCCAGCGCGTAAGGTACGCAGCGAGGCCGGTGTCGCGGAAATATGCCTTGGGCGTTTTGATCGCCCGTTTTAAGATGCTCGGCGTGTACGGTTCCAAGAGTTAAACGATTCCGGACGCTTCCAGAATGGACATCCACGATTTCACCGTGGTCTGATCTTTGCCGATCTCATCTGCAATGTTGCTGTAGTTGACCCTCTGTCCGGTCCTTGCCGCAACCGCCACCATGAAGCGCCTGAAGTCATTCAGGTCCTGAACGGCGGACAGTTTTCGGACGTCCCTTTCCAGATAAGTCTTGACATAACCGGAAAAGAAAACTCCCCAATCGATCTCCGAGTCTTGCAACGCCGGATAGCCGCCACGATGGATTCTTTCCCAAAGGTTGTTCGGAGCCTTCGCCGTTTTGTTTCGTTCCTGCACGTACTCCATCGTAGGAAGAAAGGGCGCGTTGAAGGCATCTCCGTCAATCTCGCGCTGAGACAGGGGAGACAGCTCGATAATCCCGATTCTGCCGGAAAGCGATTCCGATGCCTTTTCCATCAGCTCCAGAGGCTGTGAACCGGACAGGCAGAACAACCCTTTGTCGTCCGTTCCGTCGCAGGCGATCTTAATATATCGGAACAGGCCCGGCACACGCTGCACCTCGTCATAGACAACAGGCGGCTGGTTCAGCATCATAAAGAGGTTCGGATTGTTGTTCGCCTGATCTTCGACGAAGGGGTCATCGATGAGCACATATTTCTTATCCGGAAAGAGCTTCCGGATCATTTCGGTCTTTCCGGTCTGCCTTGCACCCGTGATGAGGAGGCTCTTAAAAGTTTTATCCGAATGCAGGGCAATATCCTCTACCGCTCTTTTGATATATTCCATCATGCGCCCCCTTGATGGCAAATCTGGGATTTAATCCTGAATCTGCCATCATTATACCGGAATACCGGAATTGCGACGAGATGAGGGTATCGACAAATCCGGGATCGGAACCCGGATTTGTCATCATCGTATCGCTGACGCCCGTTCGGGCAGAAATCGGCGGCAATGCCCGGCCCCGCTCAGGGGACCGGGCGTCGCCTGCGCTTCAGCGCGGCGGGAGGGGGCAAAACATCCCCTCCACGTCAAAGGGAAGGGCCGTCCGCGTGCGCCGGAACTTCCCCCGGCAGAGCGACGCCGGCAACACGTCGTCCCGCGCCAGCTCGATCTCAAAGCGTCCCCGGCCCCCGTAGACGTCCTGAAG
>CAJPSE010000226.1 GCA_905373185.1 uncultured Fretibacterium sp. | reverse complement strand
CTCGGGCAGTCGATCGGGCCGCTGCGGAGCGCGGGGGCCCGATGGATGACCCGGAACGCGCTGAGGACCTGCCGCGTCCTGCACCTGAGGGACGCGCCCTCGATGGAGTGGGCCGGTCGCCTTGGGCTGTCCGCCGTGCGCGGAGGAGATCTGGCCCTGACGCTGGAGCTCCCGCGGGCCGCGGGGGAGGACGCGGGGCGGACGGAGAAAAAAACGGGGCGGCTTCTGCTCAACCTGCGCCCCTCTCCGGACGCGGACCGCTACGCCCGGTTGGCGGCGCCCTACGCTGCGGCCTTTCCCGGCGAGGTTGTCGGTGTGGCGCTGTCGGGCGAGGACGAGGCCTTGCTTGGCGCCATGAAGGGGGCCGGAAAGCTCGGGTTCGAAAGGGTCGAGCGGGTCTCGGGGCTCGAGGATACCGCGCGCCTCTGGTCGGGGGCGTCCGCCGCGGTCGGTATGCGCCTGCACTTCGCCGTGCTCTCCGCCCTGTGGGGGACGCCGCTCGCCGTGCTGCCGTACGACCCCAAGGTGGAGGCCTTCGCGAGGGCCGTCGGGGTCCCCTGTGTCGGGGAGGAGCTGCCCCAACCTCGTCCGCCGACCCCGCCCGACCGCCTGGGGGCGGTTTTGGAGGTGGATGCGCTCTGTCGCGCGGTTTTGTCGAGGAACTAAGGTTCAGCGGCGCAGGGGAGAGAAGTGCACCGGGCCCTCGGAGCGGTCGATGGGCGGGAGCCGTGCTTTTCAAGAGGCTCTTCGTGGGTTATACTCTAACCCAGTATGTTGTAAACGTGGACGGACGTTTTGAATGAATAGTTGGAGCGAATGAATAGTCGGATCGATGGGTTGTAGGGCGTGCAGTTCATTTTTGGACGGTGATTGTGTTGGATAGACGTCGTGTCGACGAACTGGGCATCAGCTATGTCGAGAAACTCTCCCTCTATGAGGAGTATGCCTCGCGCGTGCGCAATCTGGTTCAGGACCTGATCGAGCGAGAGGATATCGAGGTTCACAGTATCGAGGGATGGGCCAAGGCCCCGGCCGATCTGGTCCGTGCTCTGAATGCCCGGGGGGACGACGGGGACGCGGGGCTGAACGCCATGTCGGATCTGGTTACGGTTCGGGTTCTCCTTCGCTTTCCCGAGGACGTTTATAAGGTTGAGGAGATCATCCTGGCCGAGTTCGATGTCGACCGGGACCGGTCCGTTCCCTCGAGCGGGCTGGAGGATCCCTTCCGCTTCGGATATCCGGCTGTTGTCTATGCCCTTGCCCTCTCCGAAAGCCGTTCCTCCCTGCGGGAATGGGGCAAGTACCGGGGGCTCGGCTTCCGTCTCGAGCTGCGCACCATGCTCCAGGAGGCCTGGGCGACCATATCACCCCGGGTCAACCTCAACGTGGACGCAGTCTCCGAGAAAAAACTGAAGCGCAGGCTCGTCCGCCTGGCGGCCCTCCTCGAGGAGGCCGACGAGGGGTTCCTGTCCCTGTGGGAGGAGGTCAAGGACGTCGCCGTCCTGGTGCCTCCGGTTTCGGAGCCCCGTGAGCCGCGGGACGAGACGATCTCGGCGGAGAGGATCTTCAGTGATGATGAGCTGTATTCCTTCTTCAAGGCGGAACCGAACGCACTGAGTCACTGGAACTCTCTGGCGGTCAAGGCCGGGTTTCCGATCTTCGTGCCGTCCCCCGATTATCTCAAGGACAGCTTCAACTACCTTTACGTCATCCTTCGTGCCGCAGGGATCGACACCATCTCGGAGGTCCGACGTTTTCTAGCGGATATGGAGGAGGACGACAAAGGGTTGCGGCAGCTCCAGACGATACGCGAGTCCTTTGCGAAGGAGAGCGCCTCTTGGCGCGTCGATCCTTTTTCCGCAATTTTTCTTCTGGTCCTGAACCTCAAGTGGGACACCCTCAAAGAGAAGGACCTCGTACAGCTGAATATCAAAAAGGGATCCGACCGTATCAGCGGCATCGACTGACCGCTGCACGGCCGAGAACTGCCGGTGAAGAGGAGCCTGCGAACGGGGCGGCGCTTTTGGGTGCCCTCCTCCGTGAGCGGGATATGTTTTTGCCGGGGTGCCTCTGTTTGGGGCTTGTTTTGAGGAGGGATGAGCGATGCGGGTCGCAATGTTCTGGATGTTCGTCTCCTACTTTATTGGCTCCCTGCCTACGGGATACCTGGTGGCCCGTATCTTCAGGAGGGTCGACATACGTACGGTCGGGTCCGGTTCCATCGGGGCGACCAATGTGCGCCGCTTGATGGGGCTGGGATGGGCTGTCTTCGTCACCCTGGTCGACATGCTCAAAGGGGCCTTGGCGCTCCTGCTCACCGTGGACTCGGCCTCTTCCGATCCTTGGCTGCTCTCGCTGTCAGCCCTGGCCGTCGTCCTGGGACACAATTACCCCGTCTGGCTGAGGTTCAGGGGAGGGAAGGGCGTGGCCACGACCTACGGGACCATGTTCTTCATCTGGCCCTACAATTCCTTCGCGATTGTCCTGATGAGCGGGGCCCTGTGGTACGCCGTCATGACGTCGACGCGTTACGTATCCCTAGCCTCCATGGTATCCCTACTGGCGCTGCCGGCCTTTTTCTGGATGTTGGACGCGCCCCTCCCCTTTATCCTCCTGGCGCTGAGCCTTGCGCTCCTGGCACTGTTCCGCCACAGGGCCAACGTCTCCCGCCTGCTGGAGGGCCGGGAGAGCCCGGTTTGACGAAACGCCGGGCAAAGTCCCTCGCCACCCGTGCCTCGAGCGAGGAGAATGGGGCGCAGGACGGGACGGGGAAGGAGAAGGAGAGGCTCGTCCTGGACCTGGGGGCCG
>CAJPSE010000225.1 GCA_905373185.1 uncultured Fretibacterium sp. | reverse complement strand
GGTCGAAGGCCCCCCACTCCCAGGCCCGTCCCCATCCGTAACGGAGAAAGGGGCCCTGGGCCTTGGACCCCTGGGTCTTTTTCATCATGGCCTGAACCCCCTCGTCCTCGGCACAGGCCACGAGCGACGCACCGGGTTTCAGTCCCCCGGCAAAACGGACGAAGGCCTCCACGACATCCTCCCGTGACCCGAAATGATCCACATGATCCCAGTCAATGTTGGTCACGACCGCAAGGGAGGGATGAAAGTATTCAAACGAGCCGTCGCTTTCGTCCAGCTCGGCCACGAAGAGGGGGTTGCCTCCAAGACGCGCGTTCGTCCCGATGTCCTGAACCTCGGCGCCTATGTAGAGCGTAGGGGACAGCCCCGCCCGTTCCAGGACCAAGCCGATCATGGATGTCGTGGTCGTCTTTCCGTGCGTCCCCGCGACGCCAACCCCCCGAGCCTCGTTGAAAAGCCAACTCAGGGCCTCTCCGCGCCCGACCGTCCTGATGCCCTCGCACCTGGCGGCAACGAGCTCCTCGCAGTTCCCATCCACGGCACTGCTGAAGATCACCAGCTGCGGGTCGAACCTCTCCAGGTGCTCCCGGGAATGTCCGGCCATACACGACACCCCCAGAGCCTCCAATGCCTTTATGTAAGAGGATTCATGCCGCAGGTCGCATCCGCTGACCGCGTTCCCCATGGACGAGAGCAGCCGGGCGAGGGAGCTCATTCCCGCTCCGCCGATCCCCATGAGATGAATCCGTTTCGCCCCCGCGAGTTCCGACATGATATCCCAAACGCTCCTATTTCATAAAGCCCGAACGGTTCTCCCGCCGGGCACAGTTTTTTGCCAAAACGGCCTCCGGCGATATCCCGGACGCCAGGGGTATTTTACCAAACGGCCTTTTTCGACATATCCTTTGAACCTAAAGAGGAAGCAGCGCCCGAAGTGCGGAGCAGGCATCCGGAGCCCCATCCGCAGCGTTTCTCCGCCCCTCAAGCAGCTTCTGGAGCGCACTTTCCAGGGGCTCGCCGTCGCCCTCCCTCCAGACAACGCCTCCGCCGGCCTCCTCGAAGCAGCGGGCATTGCGTTCCTGATGCCCCCCGGCGGCCCTCTCCCAGGGGACAGCCACGGCGGGGATGCCCCACCTCAGGGCCTCCGCGAGCGTCGAGCCCCCCGCCCTGCAGATAAGGACGTCGCACAGCGAATAGAAGGGGTTCATGTCCCACTGCCTCCCCACGAAACGGACGTTTGGGGGAACGACGAGCTCCGGAGGGTCCCCCAGGAACAGGAAGACGATGTCGTCGCCGTTCTTCTCGAAAGACGCGGCCGCGGCAAGCGCCCGTTCCGCGAGCTCCCTGCTCCCGAGGGATCCGCCTGCTACCCCGACGACCCGTCCTCCTTCGGGGAGCTCCAGCGCCATCCTCTCCCGGGCACGGGAGGGCAAAAGCCGCTCCGGCCGCCTCACGGGGATTCCGACGGGGAGGAAGGACGGCACCCCGTCGCACGCCCCCCATCCCGAGGCCACGACAGCACCCCACCGGGAAGCTAGGCGGGTAACCCGGCCTGCGACGGCGTTCTGTTCGTGGATGACGACGGGTATTCTCCTATTTCTACAGATCAGGAGAGGGGGCAACGAGACATACCCGCCGAAGAGGACGCAGACATCGGGCTTCTCGCGGCAAATACATCGAGCCGCCGTTCCCAGGGATCCGAGGAGGGCCAGGGAGCGGAGCAGCATACGCACCGGCGATCGCACCCCCAGAGGAGAGCCCTCGATGGGGAGGATTTGAGGCTCTATCCCGAAATAGGCGTAGATCTCCCTCTCCAGGGGGCGGCCCCCCGCAAGGTAGGAGACCGACGCCTCATGACGCGCCTCCAGCCACCGTCCGAACACCACCGCGGGGAGGATGTGCCCTCCCGTTCCGCCCGCTGCGATCAGCACCCGTTTTCTCCTCAGCATCCCTCAGGCTCCCGTTCTCGCCGCCCCTCACCGAGCGAGATCTTGTTGATGCGCATCAGGATCCCGACCTTCGCCCACATGAAGAGCATGGCGCTGCCCCCCGCGCTGACGAAGGGAAGGGGGATGCCCGTGAGGGGCATCAGCTTCGTGACTCCGCCGATGTTGATGAACATCGGCCCGATGATCGACATCGTCAGCCCCAGGGTCAGGACGGAAAGGAACGGGTTGGAACAGCGCCGGTAGATTCGGTACGCACGGATAGTCCACACCGCGTAAAGGGACAGGAGGAACAGGGTGCCCGCGAGCCCGAACTCCTCGCCAATGGCCGGGAAGATATAGTCCGTCTGAGCCGCGGGCAGGTACTCGTCCTCCTGGAGCCCCTTGCCTATCCCCACCCCGAAAAGCCTTCCGTTACAGAAGGCGACCAGCCCCTGGATGATCTGAAACCCCTTGTTCATGGGGTCAGACCACGGGTCCCAGAAGGCCAGAAAACGCCTCATCCTGTAGGGCTCGATCATGACGAGGGAGACGAACAGCACCACCATGAAAGCCCCGCCCAGCAGGGGATATCTCCAGCCCCTGTTCTCGACGTGCATCATCAGGCAGATAAGCGTCACGAGGATGGTGCCTCCCAGGTTGGGCTGAAACAGCAGGGGGAGTATCGACAACAACGTCACCATCAACGTCGGACGCAGAAACCCCTGAAAGCCCTCCCTTCTCGACCGATCCAACCGATCGGCCAGGAAGAGAGGGACCGCGAGCAGCAGGAACTCCAGCGGCTGAAAACGCATCAGCCTCAGATCCAGCCAACGCCGGGCCCCCCCCACCCGGACGCCCAGCCCCGGGATGAGGGTGCCGACGAGCAGGAG
>CAJPSE010000224.1 GCA_905373185.1 uncultured Fretibacterium sp. | reverse complement strand
TCCTCGTCTTTAAATAATCGAAGGTTGAAGGGCCGGTCTGCGACCGGCTTTTTGTTTGTGTTTGCACTCTGATACGCGTCAATGCACGAGGCCTTTTTCAACTTCTGTTGCGTCTGCTCTGACAACCCAGCCATCCTTCAAAGCGAAGATCTATGCTGTCCGAGAGCCACAAAAAATCGCTCCGCCCCCGTGAAGGCAAAGTTACAGTTCCTCCCGAACAACCAGGGAATACCGGCGCGACCGCCCATTTCCCATTGCCTGGACCACACCCTCTTCCGCGAGTTCTGAAAGAAGAACCCGTACCCTTGCCGGACTGAGGCCGATATGCCGCGCAATTTCCCCGGTCCTAGCACCCCCCTCGGAGGCAAGGAAGGCAGCGATCTTTCCCCTGTTCTCCAGGGTCTTCGCGGCCTTACCATTACCGCCATTCGCCTCCGTTTTTTCCGCTTGTTTTTTCCGCTTGCTTTTTCCGCTTGTTTTTTCCGCTTGCTTTGGGATGAAAACAAGCGTTAAGATCGTGCGATCCGGGTTGTACTGCTCCTCGATGACGGGCTCTCTCCAGCCCTGGGACTCCCACACCGCGTAGATATCCGGAACGCCGCTCCCGGCACGCTCCCCGATGCCGATCATGTTGAACATCTTCATCAGCGCCTTGTTTCGCGGGTCGGAGATGCCTCCCTTCAGCATCTGCTCCCTGCCCGTGCGGATGTAGCCGGGATTCTCCATGACAATGGCATCTCTGCCTTTCTTGATGACGACGCCCCGTGCCACGAAAAAGTCCGTGTTCACCAGACAGTTGGCCAGGGCCTCACGGAGGGCTTTGTGAACGGGGGTATCGTCGACGCGCGTCACGCCCTCCAGCTTGAAGGGTCTCTTCAAATCTTTCACAAGCTTTGAGTACACGAGGAAGAAAAAATCGAACAGGTTCCCCGTCCAGTCCCCGGAGCTCGACTGCAGGCGGTCCGTCCAGCGAATGGAAGGGTCCAGCATCTCGCGGTAGTCCAGGAAGTACTCTGGGTACTCGTCCAGGATGCGGAACTCCTCGCCGAACATCAAAAGTCCTGCCGCCGTGGGGTGCAGCCTTTTATCCGCCTTTGCCCTCTTTGCCGCACCGATCCGCTCCAGGTATTCCTCATCGCCCAGGCTTTCCCAGACATGCCCGGTGCGGTAGACACTGTGCCGGTTTCGGTAGGCGTGGACCGTGTCCAGGTTCAGGTCGCCGATCTCAAAATTTTCGAGGACCTTCATGTCGAAGGTTTCCTCCGTCTGGTCGCGGAGCATGGCCTTGACCTCGCTTCGCGTGCAGTGGTAGTCCCCCTCACCGTTTCGGCGGAACGTGCCCTCAAAGAGGTCGTCGTTGATATAGACGGGCTTGACCTCGCGCTCCGCCCTCGGAACGCGGATGGAGAGGACAAGGTCATCCCCCACCTTGTAGTCCTTCACATCCTCGTCGACCAGGAGGTTGACGCTCACCTTTTTGCCGTCGTTAAGGACGCTCCACAGATCCCTTCGCAGCTTCTCCACGTCCTTCGCGTCAAGCCCGGTCGTCACGAAGCTGCCGTCCTTCTTCTCGCTCACCCCAAGCAGGATAAGGCCCCCATAGCCGTTCGCCATGGAGGAGTAGGTCTCCCAGAGGCTCCTGGGCAGGCCGCCTTTCGCCCCCTTGACCTCGAGGCGGTTGCCCTCCCGGTACTCCTCGAACTTTCCGATATCAAACTCCATGGTGTTCCCCTCCGGCCTCGCTCCACCCCAGGGGCATTGAATACCACGTCCTCCGCCAGTCGTTCCAGAGGGCGTTTTGCCGATCCGAATGCTGATTTTCACTCTGTTTCGGCATGGGGATAGCCTCCTTGATCGCGATGATGAGGGAACAAGTCAAGTCAAGTATAGTGTGGTGAGAAAAGGATGTCAAACACATGGACCCTCCCCCAAACCACAGGGGAAATTGATCCCTCGTTCACACGGCCCCCCTTCCGAGCAGCCGCTCCAGACAGGACCGGGTTGCCGCGCCGATCGGAAGCCGGGAGAAAAGGATCAAAGCCTCAGATTTTTTCGTCGCTTTCATGGGTCCCCATCGCGTCCTTTCTCCCCGCGGCGCCTCTCGTATTTTCGTCCTGCGACGTCCTGCAGGGGTTCAAGGAGCGGACGGTCGGCAAGCTGTTCGGCAGTTTCCCCACCCTCAGCGTCCTGCCCGTAAGCGTCATCGTCCCGCCGGCGGGAGATCGTGCCGCGCCGGTTTCCCGATGGGTATCCCGCGTGGACCCACCGCAGAACGACGTCGTGGAACTTCCGATGAAGATAGTCGATATCCGCAGGAACAAAGCCTGAGAACGAACGAAGTGGGCGGCCCATCAAGGACCGCCCACTTCGTTCGTTCTCAGGGCAACGCTTCAGTTGCGCCAAAAAAGAGGTCGTTTGCCGGCTAGCTCTTCGGCACAGCACCCGGCGCCAGCCGCGACGCCGCGACGCCGCGACGCGTGGGGACCAGTGCCTGAGATACCCGCGCCATACCCGCGCGCTGGTAATGGAGTTCGCGCGTGACGAGCAGTTCGTCAACCAGCAGCTGATGCAGGTGTTGGGCCACCGTCTCTTGATTCTCGACGCACCGCGCCGCTATCGTCTCAACCGTGTGCGAGAAGGTCGGCGTCTTGCCGTTGATCCAGAGTCCCGTAACGGTTCTCATAATCCTTTGATCCAGCCCCCCAAGTGCGATGTCGCTTTGGATTTGTTCCAACACGAGCCCTGCCACGAAGTCCTGCACGCCGTCCCGCTCGTCGAAATCCGGGACGGACTCCGCGCCGTCCGAAAAGGCCCCATCC
>CAJPSE010000223.1 GCA_905373185.1 uncultured Fretibacterium sp. | reverse complement strand
GAAGCTCGCGCTCCCGGTCCTCGAGGGCGAAACGGCGGGAGAAATAGAAGTCCCGGCGCAGGACCTCCAGGTTGTCCAGAATGCCCTGGGCCTCCACGGCCACGGCGACCTCCGGAGCGATCTCCTCTCGCCGGTTCTCCAGCTCGCGGATGAGGGTCTCGATCCGCTGCACCTCGGACAGGGCCGATTCCAGGCGGAGGTTGGTCTCCTCGCGGCGGCGGCGGTAACGGTCGATCCCGAAGAGCAGCTCCAGGTGGTGACGCCGCTGCATAGGACGCTGATGGATGGCCTCCGAGACCTCGCCCTGCCCGATGAAGGCGAAGCTCTCCCCCTCCAGCATGAAGCGGGCCTTCACCTCGTCCAGGTCCTGCATGCGGATACGGGCCCCGTCCACCTGCAGCACCGCCCCGCCCTCGGCCGAGTACTGCCGGCGCAGGGTGGCGGTCCCGTCCGCCCCGGAGAGCCGAAGCGCCACCTCCGCCTCCTTGGCGGGAGGGACGGTGACGCTCCCCTGGAAGAGCAGGTCGCTCTGCCTCACGATGCGGAGCGCGGAGGGGCTGCCCTCGCCGAGGATCCAGCGCAGGCCGTCCAGGATGTTGCTCTTGCCGCTCCCGTTCGGCCCGACGATCGCCGTGAAGCCGGCGGGGAAGGAGAACTCGCAGCAGCTCCCGAAGCTCTTGAAACCTTTAAGATGCAGATGCTCTATGGACAACCAGGGAACTCTCCCGCCGTTCCATCTGTCTCGCGCGGCGCTCCACGGCGTCGCAGGTACCCTGAAGCTCGACGCGGTATTTGCTCCACGCGAACTCGGGCATCCCGACGATCAGGATCTTCCGCTCCAGCTCCTCCTCCCAGAGCTGGAGATAGGTTTCGTCCACGTACTGCGCAATGGCCGCGTTGGCCTGGAGCAGCAGCGCCTCCGTCCGGTTGGCGTGCGCCACCTTGCGCAGGAACCGCTTGATGGACATGGCCACGGTGTCCTCCCGCAGCACCCAGCCGTTGTCGCTGCAGAAGGGACATCCGCGCGTGAGCACGGAGCGCAGGTCGGGGCGGCCACGCTTGCGCGTGAGCTCGACGAGGCCGAGCTGGGTCATGCTGAAGACCCGGGCCCGCGATCGGTCGGCGTGGAATACCTCCTCGAGCCGGTCCAGAAGGCGCTGCCGGTCCTCCTCGAACTCCATGTCGATGAAGTCTATGACGACGATCCCGCCGATGGACCGGAGGCGCAGCTGGCGGGCGATCTCGTCCGCCGCCTCCAGGTTCGTCGCCAGGGTCGTATGGCGCATGTCTCGGTCCCCGACGAACTTGCCCGTGTTGACGTCGATGACCGTCAGGGCCTCCGTATGCTCGATGACGAGGTAGGCCCCCGAACGGAGCCAGACCTTACGGTCCAGGGCCTGCTCGATCTCGTTTTCGATGCCGTAGTACTCGAAGATCGGGACGACCCCCCGGTAGAGCGCCACGCTCGGCTTGTCCGTGCCGTAGAGCCGGTCCACGAAGTCCGTGACGTGGGCGAACTCCTCCTCCCCATCCACGATGATCTCGTCGACGTTCCCCCGCGCCTCGTCCCGCAGGACGCGCCCCAGAAGCCCCATATCCTTGTAGAGAAGGCACGGCGCGGACTGGAGGGAGGCATTGTGCTCTATCTCCCGCCAGAGCGCCAGCAGGGACTCCACGTCCCTGGCCAGGGTCTCTTCGTCGACCCCCTCGGCGGCGGTCCGGATGATGACGCCGAAATCGTCGCCCCGGAGGTCCCTGGCAAAATGCCTCAGACGCTTGCGTTCCTCCTCGCTCTCGATGCGGCGGGACACCCCGGTCTCGCCCCCGCCGGGCACCAGGACGAGGTAGCGCCCCGGCAGGGAGAGGCGGGGCGTCACCCGCGCCCCCTTGTTCTTGCGGGCGGTCTTGGTCACCTGGACGACCAGCTCCTGATTGGGGACGATCCTCATCCCCTGAGCGTCGTTGAGGTAAAGAAACGCGTTCCGGCCGTCCCCGATACAGACGAAGGCGGCGTTGATTCCGGGAAGCACGCTCTCGACCCGGGCCTTGTAGATCTCCCCCGCCTTCTGATGATCCCACATGCGCTCTATGAAGATTTCCGACAATCGCCCCCCCTCGAGGATCGCGACGCGCGTCTCCTCGTTCTCCAGGGTGTCGGCGATTATCTTGCGGTCCGAAGACACATTTCGTCCCCCTTTGCCCTATGGGGCCGCAGCCCCCGGCTCAAAATCCGTAAAGAATGGCAGCCGCCAGATATCCGGCCTCTCAAGAAGCCGAGTATCCCGGCAGCTCAACTTTTGTTCCGTTCCACAGGCCGATGGCGACCCTGACGATGTTGACGTCCTGCCAGCCCCCGATATCCCCGGAGGCGATCATCCCCTTCACCCAGCCCCCGACGCCGTTTCGGGCCGGTTCTGCCAGGAGCAGGCTCATCCACCCGGCCGTGTCCTCTCCAACGGCATCCCCCGCGTCCATGACGGCCTCGCCATAGTGCGCCCGCGCCCTGTCGATCAGTCCATCCCGCGAGAGGACGCCGGGACTGCGCACCCAGTACAGGGCGGCGCGGCACTCCCGCCCCAGGGACGGGGCGTCCTCCCTTGGAAGGAGGAATCTCAGGACGCGAAACCCGCCCGGCATGGCGGCGTTCCAGCGCTCCAGAAGGTCGTCGGGCACGCTCTCGAGGTAGACGTCCACGGGCTCCATCAGGGCGACGACCCCGGCAGGGAGCTCCGGCCCGAAGCTCATCTTCGCGTGGGGCGAGAACCCTCGGGTCATCTCCGGGACGAGTCGGAGCCCCTGCCCTGGGATCACATCGATTCCGGC
>CAJPSE010000222.1 GCA_905373185.1 uncultured Fretibacterium sp. | reverse complement strand
TGGACATGGTCGCTGCGGGCATCATCGACCCCGTGAAGGTCACCCGCTCCGCGCTGCAGAACGCGGGCTCCATCGCCGCGATGGTCCTGACGACGGAGGGCATCGTCGCCGACAAGCCGGAGAAGAAGGACGCTGCGCCCGCCATGCCCGGCGGCATGGGCGGCATGGGCGACATGTACTAAAGCCGGACGGTCCGGTTCGATAGACAACGCAAAGGGGGCTGACCTCATGGTCAGTCCCCTTTCTTCTTTCTTGTCATTCATTTGTCATTCATGAGGGTGGCCGGCACGGGCTCCTCAGAGCCAGAGGCATCGATCAGGGCCGTTTGCCTACTTCAGTCCTGTCGCCGCGTTGAACTCCTCGATGAGCTCGTCGATCCTCGGCGCTTGATTGCGGACCTCGCCCCAGTAGTTGTCGGCGTCGTACCACTGGGCGGAGAGCTCCTCGCTCGTCTTGCCCTGCTGCTCGATCCAGGTGTAATACTTCAGGTTGTGGACCCGAAGCCGTTCTGGATAGGTCAACTCGAGGGCGTTGTCCACCTTCTGTCCGACGAGACGGCTGGCGAAGTCCACCGCAGCCTTCACTCCGTTGTATTCGCCTTCCTTCGCCGCCAGCTCCTCCAGACGCGAGCCGTACATGTCGACGGAGTCCGTCAAGATCGTGAAGACCATGTCGCGCTCATTCATCTCGTAGTATTTTGCCGCTTTGATGGAGCTCAAAAGGTTCGCAACGCCTGAGATTCCGCAGAGACTCAACCGATCGACCGCCGCCTGGGGAACCCCGACCGACTTCAGGTACTCGCGTCCGGCGGGCTCATTGAAGAGGCGAAGAAGCTCCATGCAGTCGTTGTCGTCAATGGCGGTGATCATGTCCGTGTTCCGGACGTTGTGGATCCAGGGAATGTGTTTGTCGCCAATGCCCTCGATCCGGTGCGCTCCCCAGCCGTTGCGAAGCAGGGTAGGACACTGAAGCGCTTCGCCCGCGACGATCTTCACATCCGGCCAGA
This sequence comes from uncultured Fretibacterium sp., assembly GCA_905373185.1. Classification (GTDB taxonomy): domain Bacteria; phylum Synergistota; class Synergistia; order Synergistales; family Aminobacteriaceae; genus CAJPSE01. The sequence goes on along the minus strand of CAJPSE010000222.1, from coordinate 1,818 downwards.
GCTCCTTCAGGCGATCTCCGCTCGCGATGGTTCCGGCAGAGCCGGTCGTGTAGACTGCGGCCGCGACGCGATCGCCAGGCCTTTTCAGGGATTTCGCCAGCTCTTCGAGGGCCGACCCCGTGACCTCGTAGTGCCACAGGTAGTTTCCAAACTCCTCGAACTGGTTGAAGATGCAGACGTCGTCGCGTGCTGCCCGAAGCTCGTTGACCCTGTCGTAAATTTCCTTGACGTTGCTCTCGGTCCCAGGAGTGGCGATGATCTCACCTGCGACGGTCTTCAGCCATTCGAAGCGCTCACGGCTCATCCCTTCGGGGAGGATGGCGATGGAACGGCAGCCGAGAAGTTGGGCGTTGTAGGCTCCGCCGCGGCAGTAGTTGCCCGTCGAGGGCCACACGGCCCAATCCCGGGTGGGGTCGAACTGTCCCGTCACGAGGCGCGGGACAAGGCAGCCGAAGCTCGCGCCCACCTTGTGGGCGCCCGTAGGGAACCACTTCCCCACCAGCGCGAAGATGGGCGCCTTCACGCCCGTGAGCTCCCGCGCGAACTCCACGAAGTTCACCGCCCCATAGAGGCCTCCTGCGCTTTGGGGGGCGTTCTTCCAGGTGATGCGGAAGAGGTTCAGGGGGTTGACGTCCCACAGGCCCGTCTTTTTGAGCCCCTCCTTGACCGCCTCCGGCGTGTCCTTCGCCGGGTCCTTCATCTGCCGAAACGTAGGAATGCGAATGTAGCGCTCCTTCGCCTGTCTCACGCACTTTTCGAGGTTCTTTTCGTTGACGTCGAGATCGATCTGTCTGTACAAGAACACCCTCTCCTTAGTTTAACCTTAACATGGGGTTGTGCCCCGCGCTCCACCCCATAGGGAGAGACGCGGCTTCGCGCGGGACGACAAGGCCCAACGCTTCATGGACTCCCCGCGCGGGTGATCGCTCTCCCCTGCAGGGACAGTCCACTCGATTCGATCAGGCTTTTTCAAGCCCCAGGGCGTTTTCCAACGCCGCCATGTCGGGCGCGATCTTTCTTGCGGGAGAGACGGCTTCCTGGGCCGCGACCACGTCCTTCAAGCCGTTTCCAGAGACGATTACAGCGATCCTGTCAGAGGCCTGCAGGCGCCCCTCGCGGGCCATTTTGACGAAGCCCGCATACGCCGCCGCAGCGGCAGGCTCTGCGAAGACCCCGCTCCTGCGGGGGAGCTCCGCGAGTGCGGCCAGAATCTCTCCATCGCTCACGGCCACCGTATCCCCATGGCTCGAACGAACGGCGTTGAGCGCCTTGGCCCAGTTGTGGGGGGCACCAACGTCAATGCTGTCCGCAACGGTGCGAGAGGGGCCGAAAACGACCGTCCTGGCCCCGCTCTGGACGGCTCGATGGATCGGACTCGCCCCCTCGGCCTGCACTCCGATGACCTGTGGGACCCGGTCGATAAGCCCCACTCGATGAAGGTCGTAGAATCCCTTGTAGGTGGAGCTGATGATGCAGCCATCCCCGACGGAGACGAAGACCTTGTCCGGCACGTCCCACCCGCACTGCTCCGCGATCTCCATGGCGCAGGTCTTCTTCCCCTCCACGAGGAAGGGATTGATGGCGCAGTTCCGGTCGTACCATCCCCAGCGCTCGATCGCCTTGATGGCGAGTCGGACCGTCGCCGCGTAGTCGCCTCGAACCAGGAAGACGTTGGCCCCAAAGACCAGAAGTTGCGTCACCTTCGCCGCGGGCGCAGCCTCAGGAACGAAGATGACGCTTCGCAACCCTACGTTCGCGGCGAACCCGGCGAGGGAACTTGCTGCGTTCCCCGTGGAAGCACAGGCGACCGTTTCCTGC
>CAJPSE010000221.1 GCA_905373185.1 uncultured Fretibacterium sp. | reverse complement strand
ACACTTGACAGAAGGTGAGGATAACCGAAAGGCTGAGGCCTGCCGCGCCCAGAAAAAACTCCAGGCGCCGGAGGTTCTCGAAGAATCTTTTCATCCGTCTACACCTTTCTTTGTCTCGCAGTCTCGAAAAGGAAGGGCGGAGGACCCTTCGGGTCACTCCGCCAACTCATCACAGTGCCCTGCATGACCTCAAGAAGCTGAAGAGTTCCTCCGCTTCCATACTATTGGGGCACCTTTTTCCCGGCCAGGACCTTCTCGCGGTTCTCCGCGAGGGCATCCAGGATCCTCTGGGTCATGTTCTGGCCGGGGAAGTGCTTGTCGAGCCAGGGAGCGCAGAGCTCCTGCCAGTTTTCGAGGTTTTTTGCCCTCTCGCGGAACAGAGCCCGTTCTGCCTCCGTCGGGTAATAGATCTCGAAGTCCGGCAGCTTTTCCAGGAAGGCTTTGAACTTAGCCTCCTCTTCCTCTTGAATGCGGTACTGGTCGGCCTCGGCCTCGTCGGCGGCCTTCTGGATCGCCGCCTTCAGGTCGCCAGGCAGGGAATCCCAGAGCTCGCGGTTGATGACGACCTGGTTGGCGTCCCACATCCAGTCGAGGGAGGTGTAGTACTTCATGACCTCACAGTGACGCTCTTCGACGAGGGAGGGCCACATGTCCCAGCAGCCGTCCACCACGCCGCGAGAGAGGGCGTTGTAGAGGTCGCCCCAGGGCACCGTCTCGACCGTCATGCCCGTGCCTTCCGCCATGTTCTGGAGCCCGCGGACACAGCCAAGGGATGAGGAGACTCGCATCTTTAGGGCCTTAAAATCCTCCGGCGTCCTGATGGGACGAACCCGGTTTCCAATTCCGTAGGACCCCTGAGACACGGTGAACAGGATGTGCACTCCAACTTCCTTCATAGCCTCCTCCAGAGGAACGAAGAGACAGCCGTCCGGTCGTGAGAAGGCCATCTTGCACTCCTCCCAGGACTCGACCGTCCAGGGCATCCAGTTGAACATCCCGCCGGGGACGAGGTTGACGTAGGGAGCGAACCCGCACATCTGGACCTCCCCGTCCTGCACGGCATGGAAGATCTCGTCGAGCGTTCCGAGCTGGTTGTCGGGAAAGAACTCGACCTCGATGCGACCATCGCTGTACTTCTTGATGAGGTCACAGAAGAGGCGATAGGACTTTCCCTGCGAGGCACGAACGGAGGTCTGGCCAAAGCGCCACTTGTACTCCGGCTCCGCGAACACCGCCGCGGCATGAAGAACCATCAAAAAAATGACTCCGGCTAAAATCCTCCTCAAGACACGCACGTTCCACATCACTGAAAACCCTCCTGTCTTTGAAATTCAGCCCTCCTGAGACCTCCGTCAGAGGATAGGCCGAGTTTGACCCCGCGGTGCAGGGTCAGTAGAGCACAGAATTGAAGTAGGCTTTGCGCTTCGACGCTCCGCGATCCCGCTTCGGCACCTTCCGAATCCCCTCGGAAACGTCTCTGTAATCGGCTCCTCATCAATCCGTCGCGTCATCGTCCGTCGTCGATCAAGAGAATCGGATGCAATATATTGCATATTATTGGTGCCCTTAAAATACACCCTGACGCCCGTTCTGTCAAATTGAAAACGTGAGAAACGTTAATTTTTAGGATCATCGTCTAAAGAAGGAGCATCGACAAGCGCGCTCATGAGCAAAAGGCCGGCGTCGGCGACACGAAAGGACGCTGTGGAGAAGGAAGTCCCTGAAGCTGGAGCTTCACAGCATCTTCTGGAGACGCCTGCGGTAGAATCCGAGCCAGTTTTCCTCTGCGGCACGAGCGCTCTCTTCATCGTCCCGCACCTCCAGGGCCCTGATGAGGGCCTCGTGCTCCCGCACGGACTCCATGCGGTCGGTCCCCTCGCGGAAATACAAGTTTTCGTAACGGTTGGAGTGCATGGTCAAATTGAGCACCGCATCCGATATGTAAGGGTTGTCCGCCATCTTCAGGATAAACTTGTGAAAGACGTTGTCGAGGTTCGATAGTCGGTCGTGTTCTCCAGCCGCGACAGCCCTTTCAAAATCCCCGTTCAGCTCCCTCAGCCTGGCGATGTCACCCTTTTTCTGCTTCTGACAGGCAAGCTTCGCAGCACAGCCGGACAGGGAGGACAGAGCCTCGTAAATAGAATAGGCCAAATCGCCATTGATGGGGGAAACGTGAGTCCCGCGAGAGGGCTCCACACGAACGAACCCCTGTTCGGACAACAGCTGCAAAGCTTCGCGAACCGGCGTTCTGCTGACTGAAAAGTATTCGGCAACGTCCTGATCGCTGATCCTCTCCCCTGGCTGCATCGTGCCATCGACGATCCAGTCTTGAAGCTGACGGTAGACCTGCGCTCTGGCGCTCTCTCGGCTGCCTCCTGGCTTGATCTGGGGAATGGGCATCTGATGACCTCACCTGCGAAACGTTTTGGTTTTCGAGCTCACTGCTCCGTACAGTGACAGCACAAATCGGGTATTAGTATCCGCCATTGTACTCCAAAAAGCAAGGCTTGCCCGTCCTCCCCATCCGCAGTGTGCGGCAACTTCAGCGGAAACGAAACGCGCCTGCAAAGACTTAAGGAAACACTGACTGGGTCGTCGAGGACGGTCAACCACATGCAACGTGGTCCTCGAATCGAGGACCACGTTGCTGCCGCTTCAACCTTTTCCGAGACGATCGACGGCGAACTGGCGCATGCCCCGAATGCCGGCGCTCATCGCATCTGCCGTTCCCAGAAAGCCACGGCGCGATCGATCCAACCCTCTGCGACGGTCCCCTCGCCCAGTCCAAAGCCGTGGGGAAGGCCGTCGAACACCTCGATCTCCGTATCCGTTCCCTGGGCCCGTATCCTGCGTGTCCCTCCTGCATCGTGCGGTAG
>CAJPSE010000220.1 GCA_905373185.1 uncultured Fretibacterium sp. | reverse complement strand
GGGATACGTGGATGGAGGGCTCGATGTCGTGGCCGATGAGGCCGAGGCGGAACGCCTCCCCAAGAGGGGGCGTGTCGCCCTGATCTCCCAGACGACCCAACAGGAGGAACGCCTGTCCTCGGTGGCCGCGGTTTTGGTGCGTCGGGCGGGGGAGCTGCGGGTCTGCAACACGATCTGCCGCGCGACCATGGAGCGTCAGGACGCGGTGCGTGCGCTCGTGGGGCGCGTGGACGGGGTGGTCCTGATCGGCGGCCGGGAGAGCGCCAACACGGGGAAGCTGAGGAATATAGCGGAGACGAACGGCTTGGACGTCCTTTGGATAGAGAGCGCCGAGGAGCTCGACAGGGGGTGGTTCGAGGGCAGGCAGAGGATTGGTATAGCTGCCGGGGCCAGCACGCCCGAGTGGCTTATCACAGAAATAAGCAACAAAATTGCGAGAATGTAGGCAGTCAAGGGGGCTATGGTTTATGGATCAGGTTATGGACAAGGATATGGAGCAGGGTCTGCAGGGAGAGGGGCAGGAGGCTGCCGCTCAGGAGACGATGGAGAGCATGATGGAGCAGTACGACATCTCCGGGCTTCGCAAGGGCGACGTCCGGACCGGCACCGTGATCGCGGAGACGGAGAACGGCTGGCTGGTCGATGTCGGTTACAAGTGCGAGGGCTACCTTCCTGGAAAGGAATGGACGCACCGCATTCTGGTGGGGGACGCGGAGAAGCCCAAGAAGGGGGACGAGATCGAGGTTCAGGTCATCAACCTTCGCGAGGGCGAGGAGGCGCAGCTCCTGCTCAGCCGCTGGCGGCACGAGTTCGACCGCCGGTGGGCCGAATTTGAAGACAAACTTGCTCAGAACGAGATCGTTCAGGTTCGAGGGGTCCGCAAGGTCAAGGGCGGCTTGATGGTGGACTGCTGCGGCCTCGAGGGCTTCATGCCCATATCTCACCTCTCCGCCGACGGCAGGGGGGTCAACCTGGGGAACTTCATCGAGCAGGTTTTTGACGCTAAATTGCTTGAAAAGGATCGCAGAAAGCACCGCATCGTCTTCTCGCGGAAGTCCCTCGTCGAGAAGGAGGCCGCGGAGCGGAGGGCCAAGTTCTACGAAGAGGTGCACGAGGGCGACATCATCGAGGGCGAGGTCAGCAGCCTGACCGACTTCGGCATCTTCGTCAACGTCGGCGCCGTGGACGGCCTGGTGCACATGAGCGAGATCACGTGGAAGCGGAACGTGCGTATCCGCGACAGCTTCAAGAAGGGCGACAAGGTCACCGTCAAGGTCATCGGGATCGATAAGGAGAACGACCGTATCTCCCTGAGCATCAAGCAGGTGGAGGGCAATCCCTGGCTGACCGTCGGCGAGCGCATCCACAAGGACGACGTCATGACCGGGACCGTGACGAACGTCACGGACTTCGGGGCCTTCGTCGAGCTGGAGCCCGGCATCGAGGGGCTCGTCCACATCGGGGACATCAGCTGGGCCCGTATCCGCCATCCCAAGGAGGCCTTCCGCAAGGGGCAGGAGGTCCGGGTCCTGGTCCTGGACGTGGACACCGAGAAGCGCCGCATCAGCCTGGGCTACAAGCAGCTGAACGATCCCTGGAAGGACATCGATCAGCGCTATGCCAAGGGTTCCGACATCACGGTCAAGGTGGTTCGCCTGGCGGACTTCGGCGCCTTTGTCGAGGTCGAGGAGGGGGTCGAGGCCCTCATCCACATCTCCCAGCTGAGCACCCGGCGCGTGGAGAAGCCTGGAGACGTCCTGCAGGAGAAGCAGGAGGTGCTGGCCCGCGTCATCGAGGTCAATCCCGAGCAGCGCAGGATGCGCCTCTCCATCAGCGCGCTCGAGGAGCAGGAGCATCCGGCCCGGCACGGTGAGGAGTCCCATAAGAGGGAGGAGCCCCGCGAGGGCCGGAGGCAGCAGCAGAGCACTCACGACGAGGAGCCTCAGTTCAATCCGTTTGTGGATGCCTTCAGGTCTCAGGACTTCTCGAGGTAAAACGGCGAGCGGCCAAGGGCTTTTGCACCGGTCGTTTCTGAGTTGACCGTAAGAAAGGTGGAGGGGAGCGGTCCAAACTGCTCCCCTCTACCTTTATGTTATGAATGAGTGTCCCGGCGAGCAGACGCTCTGACTTGATACCGACGAACTGTCCGATAGTTACTATACGGGGCAGTTATCGAACTCGATGGTAATTTTATTGACATTATCCGTGGGTTTGGCTTTAATAAGGGGAGCGTTTTTGAATCAGCCGTGAGGACAGGACGCTATTTTCTGTGAGGAGGGTGAACTGAATGTTTCGCAACATGAGGATTTCACTAAAGCTGTCCCTGGGGTTTGGGCTTGTGCTGCTGGTGTTCGTCGTCGCGGTGGCGTTTTCCTGGACGAAGATATCGGGGGTGCAGGAGGACAATCGCTTTATGGCGAAGATATCCGAGGTGCTCGCTTTGATCACGGACGTGAATGACGGGATAAGCGGCCTGCGCTTTTCCGCCAGGGGGTATCTGTACGCGGAGGACGTCGATGATATGAAAGTAGGGCGCGACTCCTTGAAGGCCGTGGAGGAGGGGATCGCCCGCGGTGAGAGGATGTATCGGGAGGACCCCCGACTGGTCGGTCTGAGCAGGATCTCGGACCTGAAGGGCCCCCTTGAGGCCTACTTCAAAAGCATGGAGGAGGTCGTCACCCTCGTGGAGGCGAAGCGGAACACGGTTCAGGGCCTGGACAGAGATTCTCAGGAATTTCTGGATAAACTCGAGGAAGCCCTTGTGCCCATATATCGACAGCTGCAAGATGACATTTCGGCAGGGAACGCCGCCGAGGCCCGGCGCAGGCTTGACAGGGTCCGCGAGGGCGAGGCGCTGACCACGGAGATAGGGGAGGTTCGCAGAAGCT
>CAJPSE010000219.1 GCA_905373185.1 uncultured Fretibacterium sp. | reverse complement strand
AACCAGCGGCAGCCATTTTCCCATCTCGGAGAGCGGGATGGGGATCTGCCACTCCGAGTTCGAGGAGAGCCGGAGGTGGAAAAGGCGTCCTTGGGCGTCGTAGAGGGCGGGGGACGGCTCGATGCGGGTCACCTGTTTCGGATCGAGGGGGATGAGGAGGTATAGAAGGGCGAACGCCGCGATCCCTGAGAGGAGCGCCGCCAGAAGAAAGAATAAAAATGCGCGAAGTCTTCCTCGCGTACGGATGGGATTTTTGACCTGCATCGGATTCCTCTTCCATCGTTCATCATTCATTTCATGGTAAGTCCATAAAATAGGTTCATCGGATCTGACCCTTCATGCTTTCTTTTCAATTCAATATTTAATTCATCTTTTTGGTGGTCTCCTGGGCGTTGACCGAGGCGATGTCGCGGGTGAAGTAGGCGATGTTGTGGCTGTGGTCGCCGATGCGCTCGAGGTTGCTCAGGATGTCGATGAAGTGGACGCCCTTCTCGGGATTGCATTCCCCCCGGTTCAATCGGTCGATGTGGTTCCTGCGGTACCGTTTTTCCTGGCTGTCGATGCGGTCCTCGAGGTCGTGGATGACGTAGTCCGCCTTGGCCGTGTCCTCGGCTTTGAGGGACAAAAGAGCGCAGGAGACGGCCTGCTCGGCCGTGTCGAACATGTCCCAGAACTCCTGGGTGGCCCGTTCGGAAAAATGGGAGCCGTCGTCGAAGCGTATCGCGCTCAGCTCCATGAGGTTCTCGAGATGGTCCCCCACCCGTTCGAGATCGCCCGAGGCGTTGACGTAGCAGCCGAGGACCGTGGAGACCTCACCGGAGAGCCCCCGCTGCCAAATTTCCGAAGCGTAGGAGGAAATGGCCTTGTTGATCTCGTTGACGCTCTTCTCCTTGTCCGCGAACTGCGGCATCAGGGGTTCGATGTCCCGCTCCGTGTAGGCCCGGCGGACGATGCGGAGCATGTCCTGGACGATATCGCCCATGTGCATCAGCTCGTCCTTGGCGGCCTCGACGGCCGCCGCCGGAGAGGCGTCGAGGAGCTTCTTGTCCAGGTAGAACACCCTGGAGGCCGACGCGGGCTCCGTGATGGGCAGGATCGCCTGGACCAGCCGGGCGAATTGGGAGGCGAAGGGAATGAAGATGATGGTGTTGACGATGTTGAATATCGTGTGGGCGTTGGCGAGCTGGCGCCCGACGTCCGAGGCCGTTTGGACGACCACGAATTTGTAGAGGGGGAGGAAGGAGAGGAAGATGGCGACGCCGAGAAGGTTGAAGAGCACGTGGGCGGCGGCGGCCTGTTTCGCGTAGCGGTTGGTCCCGAGGGCGGCCAGCACGGCCGTGATGGTGGTGCCGATATTGTCCCCCAGGATGATGGGGATGGCTGCGTCTATTCCCAGAAGCCCCTGCGAGGCCATGGCGATCGTGAGCCCGATGGTGGCGGCGCTGGATTGCACGATCATGGTCAGGAGCATGCCGGCCGCAACCCCGTAGAGCGGGTTGGAGCTGAGAAAGAGCAACAGCTCTCCGTGGGAGGCCATGAAACGAGTGGCGCCCTCCATGGTCTGCATCCCCAGAAAGAGGAGCCCAAAGCCGACGACCCCGTTCCCGAGGTAACGCTGCCGTTTTGACCTGCCGAAGAGGGCCAATGCGACCCCCAGGGCGATGAAGGGGAGGGCGAAGTCGTTGATCTTGAAGGCGATGATCTGGGCCGTCACGGTCGTGCCGATGTTCGCCCCCATGATGATGCCGATGGCCTGCTTCAGGGTCATCAGCCCGGCGTTGACGAAGCTGACGGTCATCACGGTCGTCCCGCTGCTGCTCTGGATGAGCACCGTGACGAGGCTCCCCACGAAGACGCCGCGGAGCGGGGTCTTCGTCAACGTCCCGATCAGGTGGCGCATGCGGTCCCCCGCTATGAACTGCAGGGCCTCGCTCATCAGCTTGATCCCGTAGAGAAAGAGGCCCACGCCGCCGGCTGCGTGAAGCAATACGGATGAGTCCACGAATGATTTACCCCCCAACCGATGTCGTCCCCTGCTTGGGAATACGTTCCTGCAAAAATCTCCTCCATACTTCTTTCCTTTATTTCAGAAGTATAACATTCTTTGGGGCCGGGCGTCCCGCTCCCGCTCACAGGCCCCGGTCCGGCTCCCGTGTCGGAAAAACGTTGCCGTGAATCCCAGGGACAAAAGGACCCAAGCCTTCGTCTTTTTGAGCATTAAGTCCCTTCAGTTATTTTACGCAAGTGATATTGTGGGGTAAAATGTCATAAAGTGGAAGTAAGTAGGAAGAAGTGGGGAAAAGGGGAGCGGCGGTGAGATGCCTTCATGTTGATGGGGACCTTCGAACATCGTCTGGACACGAAGGCTCGCCTGGTCCTTCCGGCGAAGTTCCGGGAGAGGCTGGGTGACACTCTTGTCGCCGCTATCGGTATGGAGCATTGCGTCTCGCTCTATTCCCGGGAGGAGTGGGAGAACTTCACCGCGTGGCTGAAGACGAGCTCCTTCCTGGACAGCGAGAGGACCCGAAAACTCCACAGGCTCATCCTCTCGAGCGCACATGAGCTCGCGCTCGACGGAGCGGGCCGGATTCTGTTGCCCGGGGTGCTCCGCGACTATGCGGCGCTCGACCAGGATGTCGTCGTGAACGGCGTCAACGACCATGCGGAGGTCTGGGACCGCGCGAGGTGGACGGAGTACTGGAGCGCGGGGCTCGCCATGCTTCCCGAGCTGACGGGGGGCGGCGCGGAGGCATGACGCACGAGCCGGTCCTGTTGCAGGAGGTGATGGAGTTCCTGGCTCCGTTGTCGGAGAGGGAGAGCGGCGGAAGGGTCCTCGACGGGACGCTGGGGCTGGGAGGGTATTCGGAATCGATCCTCGAGGCCTTTTCGGGAATAC
>CAJPSE010000218.1 GCA_905373185.1 uncultured Fretibacterium sp. | reverse complement strand
GGGATGGGCTTCATCAGGAGCGGCGGCTGGACGACGGGGCGGGGCATCCCGGAGAACACCACGACCGCCAGGTTCTCGATGAGGAACGAGACGCCGATGGCGCTGATGAGCGCGGAGATGCGGGGCGCGCTGCGGAGGGGGCGGTAGGCGACGCGGTCCACCAGAAGGCCGCAGACCGTGGCGCCGAGGATGGCCAGGGCGACCCCGACGACCCAGGGCAGCTTGAAGACGACGGTCGCGAAGTAGACGAAGTAGGCCCCCAGCATGAAGATGTCGCCGTGCGCGAAGTTGATGAGCCGCAGGATGCCGTAGACCATCGTGTACCCCACCGCGACCAGCCCGTAGAGCGACCCCAGGCCCAGCGCGTTGATGAAGTGCTGGACGAACATGTTCAGGCTCAACCCATACTCCTCCCTCTTCGCCGATTCCTTCAAAAGATTCGTCGAGGACCTCGAGATCATAGGACCGGCGATCGAAAATTATTTGATTGAATCATCCTTACATTATATAGTATTCTTCCGTCGATTTGGGTTTGGTTGGGCTGGGTGGGAACAATGGCTTCGGGATTCCTCACAGGGTGTAACACATGTTAATATATGTGGTATCACGGCCTTTGAGCTGGGGTGAGAAGGGAACGGTGCTCATGGGGCAGAGCTACTCCTCTCGGGAAGTCATCAGGATCATCGAGGAAGACGGATGGTATTTGACCGGAGTTGTGGGGGACCACCATCAGTTCAAACATCCGGTCAAAAAGGGCAGGGTGACGGTTCCCCATCCTAAAAAAGATCTGAAAAAATACGAGCTTGCCAGTATCAAAAGGCAGTCGGGACTTGACTTCTAGACTCCGGCGACAGAAACGTTCTTAAAAGCGTTCTTAAAAGGAGTGACCCAAATTGAAAGACCGATATATGTTTCCGGCATTTTTTTGCTATTACGAGGACGGTACCGTTGGAGTTGTCTTCCCGGACCTACCCGGATGCGTGTCGCAGGGGGACGGTGACGAGGATGCGCTGCGCATGGCGAGGGAGGCCATGACCTTTCACCTGTGGGGGATGGAGGAGGACGGTGATGCGATCCCGAAACCGACGCCGGCCAGGGGGCTCAGCCCTGAGCCCAATCAGGTGGTGGTCCTTATCGATGCTTTTATGCCTCCTTTTCGCGAGCGCATGAACAACAAGGCCGTGACGAAGACCGTCACGGTTCCGCGCTGGCTCGAGGTGGAGGCGAAAACCGCAAAATTGAACTATTCCCAGATTCTCCAGGACGGCCTCATGGAACGGCTGGGGATCCAGCGCAATATCCGGGGGAGACGGAAGAGCGGGGTTTCGGCATGACGAAAATCTCTGCGGCCTCGGGCATATTCCCTAAATACCGCGTACATAAACACAACATGTAAGGAAGATGACTGCCATGAGCGACGAGACAGGGGCGCCCCAGAAAATCCAGGTCCGCGGCGCGCGGGTGCACAACCTGAAGAACGTCGATGTGGACGTTCCGCTGAACAAAATCGTGGGAATAGCCGGGGTGTCGGGGTCCGGCAAGTCCTCGCTGGCCCTCGGCGTCCTGTACGCGGAGGGCTCCCGGCGCTATCTGGACGCCCTGTCCGCCTACACGAGGAGGAGGATGACGCAGGCGGCAAAGGCGGACGTGGACGAGGTCCTTTACGTCCCGGCGTCCCTGGCCCTGCATCAAAGGCCGGGCGTCCCCGGCATCCGTTCCACCTTCGGCACGGGGACGGAGCTGCTGAACAGCATCCGCCTGATGTTCTCCCGCCTTGCGAACCACGTGTGTCCCAACGGCCACCGCCTGGAGCCGACCCTGGCCGTCGCGGCGGAGCGGGAGCTGACGTGCCCGACTTGCGGCGAACGTTTCTATGCGCCCTCGGCCGAGGAGCTGGCCTTCAACAGCCAGGGGGCCTGCAGGAGCTGCGGCGGAACGGGGACGGTGCGGACCGTCGACGAATCCACCCTTGTCCCCGACGAATCCCTGACCATCGACGAGGGAGCGGTGGCCCCTTGGAACAGCCTGATGTGGTCCCTCATGACGGACGTCTGCCGGGCGATGGGCGTGAGGACGGACGTGCCCTTCAGGGACCTGACGGACGGGGAGAAGGACATCGTCTACCATGGCCCCGCCGAGAAAAAGCATATCCTGTACAAGGCGAAGAGCTCCAACGTGGCGGGGGAGATGGACTTCACCTACTACAACGCCGTCTATACCGTCGAAAACGCGCTCGCGAAGGTGAAGGACGAAAAGGGCATGAAGCGGGTGGAGAAGTTTTTGAAGGAGGCTGTCTGCCCCGAGTGCGGCGGAACGCGCCTGTCGGAGGCCGCGAGGGCGCCGAGGCTGCGCGGCGTCTCCCTCGACGGGGTCTGCCGGCTGCCCCTGTCGGAGCTCGTCGAATGGGTGAACGGCGTCCCCGGCTCGCTGCCGGAGGAGATGCGGCCCATGGCGGACAGCATCTGCGAGTCGTTCCAGACCGTGGCAAGGCGCTTGAGGGACCTGGGGCTCTCCTACCTGTCCCTCGACCGGGCGGCCTCCACGCTCTCCACGGGGGAGCGCCAGAGGATGCAGCTTGCCCGCGCGGTGCGAAACAGGACGACGGGCGTGCTGTACGTCCTCGACGAGCCGTCCGTCGGGCTGCACCCGTCGAACATCGTGGGCCTGAACGGCGTCATGCACGACCTGGTGGCGGACGGCAACTCCGTCCTGCTCGTCGATCACGATACGCAGATCCTGAGGGAGGCGGACTGGCTGATCGAGATGGGGCCGCAGGCGGGCGCCGACGGCGGACGGGTGATCGCGGAGGGGACGATCGACGACATCGTGGGGAACGAGAACTCGCAGATCGGCCCTTTTCTGTCGGGGGCGGCCGGTCTCGCAGGGGAGGGCTGCAC
>CAJPSE010000217.1 GCA_905373185.1 uncultured Fretibacterium sp. | reverse complement strand
CCACCATGTAGCCCATGCCCCCCATCAGGGAGGCCAGGATGACGAACGGGACCGTCGGCAACCCCGGGATCATCCCCAGGGCAAAGAGGAGGCCGGACCCGATATAGAGGGGACGGGGATACTTCGTGAAGGCGACCACAATATCCTGCCCCAGATCGGAGGCCGCGGCCGCCCGCGTCACGATGACGCCCGTGGCCGTGGAGAAGAGCAGGGCCGGAATCTGGGAGACCAGGCCGTCACCGACGGTCATCAGGCTGTAGAGCGCGGCGGCCTTCCCCGCGGGCATCCCCCTCTGGAAAACGCCGATCGAAAGGCCGCCCACGATGTTGATCATCGTGATGATGAGGCCGGCGACGGCGTCCCCCTTGACGAACTTCGAGGCTCCATCCATCGCCCCGTAGAAGTCGGACTCCCTCTGGATGTCCTTGCGCCGGGCCCGGGCCTCCTGGTCGTCGATGAGCCCGGAGTTCAGGTCGGCATCGATAGCCATCTGCTTGCCCGGCATGGCATCCAGGGTGAAGCGCGCCGCCACCTCCGCGACGCGCTCCGCCCCCTTCGTGATGACCAGAAGCTGGATGATGACCAGAATCAGGAAAATAACGACGCCGACGATGTAGTTGCCCCCGACGACGAAGTTGCCGAACGCCATGATGATCTCTCCCGCGTAGCCGTTCAGGAGGATGAGACGGGTCGTCGAGACGTTCAGGGCGATGCGGAACAGCGTCACTATCAGGAGCAGGGTCGGGAACACCGACAGGTCCAGCGCCCGCTTGACGTAGAAGGTCACCAGAAGGACGACGACCCCCAGGGTGATGTTGGCGGCGAGCAGGACATCTATCAGCCCCGTAGGGAGAGGAATAACCATCATGACGACGACGAGGACCATCAGAAGGGCCACGCCGATGTCCGAGTAGTGCAGAATCTTTTTCAGCATGGACTTCTCAAGCCCCACAGTCTCTGCCAAGCTGGTCCCTCCCGAGCAAAATCCCGGCGGCCCTACCGGAGGGCGACGCCGTGCGGCGCGGTTCCCGCCCCACAGACCCCTCGGGAACCGTCCGTCTATCCCCTTAATTGTACACGAAAAGGGACAAAAAAGCCGTCCCCCGAGGGGCACGGCTTTCACAAAACGAACCTCGAAGGGGTCGGACGGTCAGGGACGGCGCCTCCGCACAAGGGGCAGGAGCGGTGGGACCAGCAGGAGCATCGTCCCCATCCCCAGGCCGAGGCCGCACCCGCTCTGCATGTCCTCGAGCCCGGGCTTCTCCGTCCCCTCCTTCCAGATCGCGCTGTTCGACCGGATCTCCGTCCTACCGACGACATCCAGGTCGATCGTTCCGTAGATATCCACCTTCCCGGACGTGACGGAGGTGAGCGTCACCTTGTAGGTCAACCCCTCCTTCGTCCTCACCGCCGGCAGGGAGAACGGCCTGTTCAAGGTCGGCTGCAGGTCCGGAAGGGGAACGGGAACGCCCAGGGTCTCGCGGTACCGCTCCGTCCAGGCCTTGATGTTCAGCCGGGAGGCGTCGATGCGAAGCCACAGATCGTAGCCCGTGATGCAGCGCCTCCCCTCGACGACCCCCGTCTGGATGTCCAGGGTGCCATCGAGTTTCAACTGAACGCTTATTGCTTTTTTCCCAGATCCGTTGCCCTCGATCAGCCATCGTCCGGCAACGTCGTAGGACACCGGCTCCGCCGCCGCCGGAAGGACGGCGCAGCAGACAGCCAGAAGCGCCGCCAGGAGGAGCTTTCCATAACGCTTGTTCTTCAACCTATCCAAAAACACATCAAAAACCTCCGTTTCAAACGGCCAGGACCCCCCGGACGCTCCGCGGACGCGGAAGGCCGTCAGCTCTCCAGCACGACCTCCGTCTCGAAGACGGGAGCATGGTCGATCGTGCTGCGCACCGTGCAGGTGGCCTCGCTCTCCTCCACGACGGCCCGGACCTGCTCCAGGGACGCTCCGGTCCTCATGGAGACCTTGGTCCTGACGTGGTCGAGGGCGGAGCGGCCCGTATCCGGAGAACGCACCCCCTCGATCTCGATCCGCAGGTCCTCGTAGGCCAGCCCCTTCTCCTCCATCGTCGCCCGGATGGTCATCCCCAGGCATCCCGCTATCCCAGCTAAAAGCAAGTCCACGGGACAGAACCCGACCACGGGCAGGGAGTCGGACTTCATCGTCCGGCTCATCAGCAGCCTGTGCCGCCCCACCGTGTACTCGAAGGAGTAGGCGTCACGCTCCTCCGCCCTCAGCTTAAACGTCTTTCCCGTACCGGCCATGATGTCCTCCCGTTCCTCTCCTCGAGGGGACGCCCCCGCCGATCGACCTCCGTCGAAAGGGAGACCCGTCCGCCCCTGTATATCCCCGGATCGACAAACCGAGCTCCATTATAGCAAAACGCCGCCGCAGGAGACGGGAGGAGCCGCCCTCCGGCGGCTCCCCCCTGAAACCTCTCTCGTTTTTTCTCCCCGAGCCTCTTCTCCATAGCTCCCCGCGCCCTACCAGGCGCAGACGATGGCCCCCTTGTACTTCTCGTCCACGAACGCCCTCACCGCGTCGCTGTTGTAGCACTCGACCAGGGTCTTGAACTCCGGCCGGCCCTCCTCGCCCTCCCGCACCACGATGACGTTGACGTAGGGGGACTTGCCGCTCTCGATGAAGAGCGCATCCTTCGCGGGAACCAGCCCCGACTCTACGGCGTAGTTCGTGACCACCACCGAGAGGTCCGAGTCCCGTATGGCCCGAACCATCTGGGCGGCCTCCAGTTCCACAAACTTGAACCCGTGCGGATTTTTCGTGACGTCCAGCACCGTCGGCAGTATCCCCGCCGCAGGGTTTACCTCGATCAGCCCCTGATCCTGGAGCAGGAGCAGCGCGCGTCCCCCGTTGCTGGGGTCGTTGGGGATCGCGACCGTCATGCCGTCCTCGAT
>CAJPSE010000216.1 GCA_905373185.1 uncultured Fretibacterium sp. | reverse complement strand
TCAGCGCTTCCCTAGGCGTTGCCGGCCTTTGCCCATCAATTCCCGCGCCCTCGCCGCGGGAACCGATCAGTCCTGCCACAGGAGGGCGAAGGCGGCCATCGCGGCGGCGCCTGTCCAGAGCACGGACTCGTTGACGTCGAACCGGGAGTTGTGGTGCGGATGGTCGCGCTCGTCCCCGAAGGTGGAGCAGTGATAGAAAAATGCGCCCGGGACCTTCCGAAGGTACTCGGCGAAGTCCTCCGCCCCGGAGGAGGGCCGCGCGACCTCGTGCTCCGACCCCTCGCCCAGCGTCGTCCTCAGAATGTCCCGCATCCTCAGGGTGATTGCCTCGTCGTTGACGACGGGGGGCAGGTACCCGCTGAAGGTCACCGTTCCGCGCCCGCGCATGGAGGCGGCCACGCCCTCGACCGTCGCGGTGATGCGCTCCTTGAGGAAGGCGTCGGTCTCCGTGTTGAAGCACCGCATCGTCCCGAAGAGCTCGCAGGTGTCGGCGATGACGTTATGGGCCCGCCCGCCCGAGATCTTACCGAAGGTGACGACGGCCGGCTCGAAGGGGCTGAGCTCCCGACTGACCAGGGTCTGGAGCTGGGAGACGACCTCCGCGGCCATCACGATCGGGTCCACCGTCAGGTGGGGCGTGGCCCCGTGCCCTCCCCGGCCCTGGAGCTCGACCCTGATCGTCGTCGTCGAGGCCATCATGGGCCCCACCCTCCAGCCGATCTGTCCGGGCTCGAGACCCTCCCAGATGCTCCCGGTGTGGAGCCCCACGATCGCATCGACCCCCTCCAGAGCACCGCTCTCGATCATGGAGGGCGCTCCCTCGACGGTCTCCTCCGCCGGCTGGAAGAGAAAGCGCACCGTCCCGGCGAGGCCGGACCGGGACTCGGCCAGCAGCCGGGCCGCCGTCAGCAGCATCGCCACGTGGGCGTCGTGCCCGCAGGCGTGCATGCAGCCATTCGAGGAGGCATAGGGCAGCCCCGTCTCCTCCCTAACGGGCAGCGCGTCCATGTCGGCGCGCAGCGCCAGGACCTTTCCCGGGCGCGTCCCCACGAGGTCGGCGCAGACCCCGTGCCCGCGCCCCATCCCCGGCCGGAGCCCGTCCAGGTTCAGCTTCTCCAGCTCTCGGACGATCACGCCCTCCGTGAAGGGCAGTTCGTGCTCCAGCTCCGGATGGGCATGCAGCTCCCGGCGGAGCCCCACGGCATAGCCGTTCAGCTCCGATGCCTTTTTCACGAAGTCCTTCAGGTCTTTCCCGTCCATATCCATCAGCATCCCCTTTTCGGTAAAATTTTCGATGAAAAAGATGAAAAATGTCCCCGGCCGGCATCAGCCGAGGTATCCCCAGGCGAAGATCGCCATGAAGGCGGCCAGCAGCAGGTTGAACAGGGCACGGCCCCTCTGTCCGGCCTGCAGGCGCCGCACCGCCATGAACGTCATGGCTGCGGCACAGAAGAACAGGATCACCGCAGGAATGGGAATGGCCATCGTCATCGTCCCAACCGCACCTCCTCCGTTATTTTGCGTTCGCGGTTTTTCCGCATAAAAACCCATGGCACGAAACGCCCTGCCCTGTAGAGTAGCGAAAGAGGCCCCGGGATGCAAGAGGGGGTTCGTGAGAAAACCCGGGCTCCGGGGGCCCACCAGATTCTTTCAGTCTCTTTTAGGAGGTTTTGCCCATGAAGTTTGCCGATCTGTTCACGCTTGGGTTCGTTCTGAGCTGCGTCCTGCCGCTGGCCGCGACGGCCTGTGCCGCGGAGAGCGGGGAGGATTCGTCCTCCCCTCCGCCCGTCCTCCCGATGGAGGATTTCTTCCGCAACCCCGAGGTCGGCGCCTTCTTCCTGTCGCCCGACGGCACCAAACTGGCCTTCGTCAAGCCCTGGGAGCGCCGGATGAACGTCTACGTCCGCGACATCGAGACGGGCGCGGAGAAGCGCGTGACGAGCGCGACGAAGCGTGATATCGCCGGCTTCTTCTGGAAGGGCAGCGACCGCATCGTATACATTCAGGACAAGGGCGGGGACGAGAACTTCCACATCTACCTGACGGACATCGAGGGCAAGACGTCGCGGGACCTCACGCCGTTCGACGGCGTCCGGGCCGGGGTGCTGGACGACCTGGAGGAGGACCCGAAGCACATGCTCCTGGAGATGAACCGGCGCAACCCCGAGGTCTTCGACGTCTACCGGTGCGAGCTGGCCACCGGGGAGCTCACGCGCGTGGCGGAGAACCCCGGCAACATCACCGGCTGGCTGACCGACCACGACGGCAGGCTCCGCGTCGCCTACGAGACGGACGGCGTCAACTCCAGCCTGCTCTACCGCCCGACGGAGAAGGACGAGTTCAAGACGCTCGTTACCACGAACTTCAAGGACTCCTTCTTCCCCCTGATGTTCAGCTACGACAACAAGCTCCTCTACGTGGCCTCGAACCTCGGGCGAGACAAGATCGCCATCTATACCTTCGACCCCGACGCGAACAAGACGCGGGACCTCGTCTTCGAGCACCCGGATGTGGACGTGTCCAGCCTGATCTCCTCCAAGAAGCGCAAGGTGATCACGGGCGCCGTCTACACAACGGACAAGAGCCACTATCACTTCTTCGACAAGGACCGCAAGGAGCTCCAGGATACCCTCGAGAAGTTCTTCCCGGGCTACGAGGTTGCCGTCACGGGAATGGACGACGACGAGCGGCGCGCCACCGTCAGGGTCTACGGGGACCGCACGCGCGGCGGCTCCTACCTCTTCGACCGGCAGAACAACAGCCTGACGAAGCTGGCGGACCACTCGCCCTGGCTCAAGGAGGCCGAGATGGCGCCGATGGAGCCCATACAATACACCTCCCGCGACGGACTGACGATCCACGGCTACCTGACGCTCCCCCTCGGGGTCGCGTCCAGGGACCTTCCGCTGGTCGTCATCCCGCACGGCGGG
>CAJPSE010000215.1 GCA_905373185.1 uncultured Fretibacterium sp. | reverse complement strand
CCCCCGAACTTGCTGATGACACTGGCATCCCTGACCGACTCAAAGATCCCCTCAATGCTGTCGGGAACATCGATGACAAAACAGGCGAAGAGCTGCTGATTCTTGGTGCGTGAGGAGTGGATGCGGACGTAATCCTCGAAGGACATAGCGTCCACCCTCTTGTAGAGGAGCTCGGCAAACTCGGGCAGGACCGTCAGTCCGGCGGCCGAGCTGAAAAGACAGGGCGAATTGAAGAGGAAGCGGCGGTTCAGGATGTCGCTCGCGATGTTCTTCTCCAAAGCCTGAAGCCATTCCAGGGAACCCGGAGCCTCGGGATCGAGGTAGAGGGTCTCGGCGGAAGCGATGGTTCGGGCGATGCGCCGGGTGAACTCCTCGAAGCTTCCCTCCTTCCTGAGGCCGCCCATAGAGGCGTCCCAGCGCGGTACAAAATAACGCTGCCCCAGGAGCCACATCGCGTTCTCCGACAGGCGGGGCACGGACGGCGTCTCCAGATGTTCTGGAGCGATATGCGTGTCAAAACGATCTTTAAGCGAACGCTCCAAGGTTTAACTCTCCTTAACGAAAAAGCCCCCTCGCGAGGGCTTTTTGTAAAACTTATGTTCCAGAATTAACGGACTTACTCCAAAATTAACGAGCTCGCATAAAAACGCTTGCAGCACTTTTTTCATAGGGCGCAGTGCCTGAATTATCCTTAAACAGACCAACTGCTGCAGCCCGAGCAGCCAATTTTTCCCGAACAATCGCATCAAGGTCATCTACTTTGTAGGAAATCCACCATTCGCCATTCTTAACCTCAAGGGTGGCCGGGTTCCCGTTCTCTGGGAATTTATTTGGATGCTCCAAATACTTGTGCAGAAGCTTAACTCCGTCCACATTGATTTTAGAGGTCAGATCCTCATCGACGTTATCCGCATACAACATGATGCACGCAGCTTTAAGGGAACGCATATCACTGATGACGCTCGATGCAGCGGCAGACGTAGGGGCCGACTCGCAGGTTTTTGCTGTATATTCTGTATATTGCGCGGTCGCCTTCACGATCTTGGCCATCAGTCCCTTGCCCGCAGGCACATCGACGAGGGAGAACTTCACAAATGCCTCGTCCATCCGAGGCGCCCAGCTGCCGACGAAGGGAACCGAGAGCTCGGCCCCAAGCACGTCCTTCACGGAGTCCCGAATCGCCTGGGGCAGTTCTCCGGCCAGGGAGTAGAGGAGGGAACTCTTGTCGCTCAGTGCGCCGTCCAGAAACGCCCGAACCGCCTCGAAGTCGAAGAAGGACGTGCTGAGGGACCCCTTCTCCAAAAGGGCTTTCAGGCTGCCGGAGATCTCGGGTGCGATATTCAGGCCAGCCGCGTCCTGTACCCCCACAAAGAGAGTCTCCCCCTTCACCCCCAAAAGAATGGGGATAGGGAAAGGGAAGAGGCTGGAATCGATCTGCAAGACCATCTCCCAGTCCTTCACATCCACAGGAGCGGCCGGCGGCGTCGCTGCGAACTCCGCGTTCTCCGTGACCTTCTTGAATATTGAGGAGGCTGCCCCCCCCCCTGCCCGTCAGGGCCAGATAGACACCGGGCACCTTGGCCCCGGCAACCGTGGCGCTTCCGCCGCAGACCAGGGATACGCTTCCGGACAGGAGGTTCTCGACCTCGGGCTCAGTGATGCCGTATCGGGCCAGCTGCTTGATTCCATCCTTCCAGAGCTTGGCTATCTCGGGATAGACGTCGAGGTCCGAGCCCTTGACGGACAGCTTCGAGCTCAGAGCGAACAGAGGCCGTCCACCCCCCGTCAGGAAGAGCTCCCCCCCGGGTACGGGCTCCATCTTCGCAAAGCGCTTCAGATAGTTGTCGCTCAGCGCCTCCTCGATATTGACCCCCATGGAGAACAGGACGCCTCCGGGCTCCTTGTCGATGCCGTATTCGATCTCCAGGGGGGCCTTGAAGTACGCCCCCAGGACATCGAAGTCGATCTCGTCGATCTTCTTCCCGTCTTTTTTATCCGCCTTTTCCCTGCCCTTCTGATCCTTGGCGACCTTGATCAGCGTCGGGAAGTCGAGGTGCAGCAACGAGAAGTTCCTGGCCTCGTGACGTCGTTTTACGGAGAGGCGCTCCTTCGGGTCCACAAGGGCCTTGAGGCTGGCCTCGAGGTCATTGGGAGAGAGCCCTACCAGGAGGAGCCCGTCTCTGGCCGCCAAGGCTACCTGGCCGTTGAGCAGGAAATAGGGGCCCTGAGCCCCATCCTGGAGCTCGACATTGAGGAGGGGGCCGAAGACCAAGGCCCCATCGCCGAGGACGAGGGACACGATGTCCTCCGGCTTGGCCTTGCCGCTCTCCACGAGGTCCAGCTGGTTTTTGAGCTCCGCGGGCAGGGAAAGAGCCGCCTGGAAGAACGGGGTGAGGTTCCCGTCCGTCCCAGCTAGCAGCGCGGTAGTCTTCACGGACATCTTGCTCACGATGGCCGCGGCCATACGGAGTCCTTCCAGCTCCTCCTCGCCCATAAGCGGGGCGAACAGGTCTATGTTATCGGAGGAGAGGAAGCTTCGGACCAAGTTCCCCAGGTCGTCGACCTGGAACACGGAGTAAATCGCGCCTGCCGGTTTTGCGCTCAGGGCGTCCTGCGGGACGGCCCCCCACGCCGCGGGCACGAGAGCCGCCAGCAGGACGGCCAGACCTAAAAGCGCTCGTCGTCGAATCCCTTTCATCTACAAAAACCCCCTTTATTTTCCGGCATAGGCCGTATAGATCTCCAGAAAGGACTCGGGCTTCAAGGATGCCCCGCCCACCAGGGCCCCGTCGATCGCGTCCATCGAAAGCAGCTCCTTTGCGTTCGACCCCTTGACGCTGCCCCCATACAGGACGGTCGTGCCGATATCCCCTCCGGCCGCCTCTGTAAGCAGCCCCTTGCTCCAGGCGCAGACCTCCTGGGCCTGGGCCGAGGTTGCGGACCTTCCGGTGCCGATGGCC
>CAJPSE010000214.1 GCA_905373185.1 uncultured Fretibacterium sp. | reverse complement strand
GATCAAGCGCGCCAGCCGCGGACTGACCTCCGAGATCGTGGCGGGCGTGGCGAAGCTCATGACGAACCTGGACCTGATTTACGGGGCCAGCAAGATTCGCATCACCGCCCACTGCAACACAACCATCGGGCTCCCCGGTACCCTGGCGGCCCGCTTGCAGCCCAACCATCCTACCGACGACATCGAGGGCATCACGGCCTCCCTCTTCGAGGGGCTGTCCTACGGCGTCGGCGACGCCGTAATCGGCCTTAATCCCGTCGACGACTCCATGGAGAGCGTCAAAAAGGTTCTGATTCGTTTCCAGGAGATCAAGGAAAAATTCGGCATCCCCACCCAAATTTGCGTCCTGGCCCACGTCACCACGCAGATGGACGCCGTGCGCCATGGGGCGCCGACCGACCTGATCTTCCAGAGCATCGCGGGCTCCCAGAAGGGCAACGAGGCCTTCGGCATCTCGGGCTCCATGATCGCCGAGGCCAGGGACCTGGCGGCTCACGAGGGGGTGGGGGTGGGGCCCAACTTCATGTACTTCGAGACGGGGCAGGGCTCGGAGCTGTCATCCGACGCTCACTTCGGGGCGGACCAGGTGACGATGGAGGCCCGCTGCTATGGATTCGCCAAAAGGTTTGCGCCCTTCATCGTCAATACGGTGGTCGGCTTCATCGGTCCGGAATACCTCTACGACAGCCGCCAGGTCATCCGTGCCGGGCTGGAGGACCACTTCATGGGCAAGCTCACAGGCATCTCCATGGGGTGCGACGCGTGCTACACCAACCACATGAAGGCCGACCAGAATGACATCGAGAACCTGGCCGTCCTGCTCACCTCGGCTGGCTGCAACTACTTCATGGGCATCCCTCACGGCGACGACGTCATGCTCAACTATCAGTGCACCGGATACCACGAGACCCCGACCCTGCGCCAGCTTTTGGGCGTGCGCCCCATCCGGGAGTTCGACGAGTGGCTGGAGTCCCAGGGGATCATGAAGGCCGGACGCCTGACGGAGAGGGCCGGGGACGCCTCTCTGTTCCTCTCCAAGACCGCGGAGCGCCCTTCTGCCTTCGCCCGGCCGGACGTCAGTCCGGACGTCGCTTGAGAACGAGGTGATACGAGGTGGTTACTGAGGTCGATATCAGAAAAATGGTGGAGGAGATCATCCGGGACATGGGACGGGACGCAGCCGAGGCCGACGAGGAAAAGGCAAGAATGGACAAATCTGATCCCCAGCCTGCCCCTGTGGTTCCGGAGAAGAGCGCCGATTCGGACAGAACCGGGGCCCAGCCAATCGACCCGTCGGAGGGTGGCGAGGAATGCCTTCCCGACCTGGCGGAGGTCAACCTGCGGGAGCAATGTCTCGTACCGCACCCCTTCAACCGGGAGGCGCTCCTCTCCATGAAGCAGAGCACCCCGGCCCGAGTCGGGGTCTGGAGGGCGGGGCCTCGCTACAAGACGGAGACCCTCCTGCGCTTCCGGGCCGACCATGCCGCCGCGCAGGATGCGGTGTTCAACGACGTCCCGGAGGAATTCCTGACGAAGAACAACCTGGAGGTCGTCCAGACTGAGTGTGTGGATAAGGATCAGTTCATCACCCGGCCCGACCTGGGGCGCCAGTTCTCCGAGGAGTCGAAGGCCGAGATCAAGCGCATCGTCGGCGCCGCCGCACCTCGGGTTCTGGTCTATGTATCGGACGGGCTCAGTTCGACGGCGGTCGCCGCGAACTCCATGGACGCCCTGAAGACGATAGCCCAGGGCCTGGAGCGTCAGTCCATAACCCTGCCCAAGCCCTTCTTCGTGAGGTTTGGCCGCGTTCCGGCGATGGACGTCGTCTCCGAGGTCACGGGGGCCGAGGTCGTCTGCGTCCTTATCGGAGAGCGGCCCGGCCTGGTGACCGCGGAGAGCATGTCCGCCTACATCACCTACAAGGGGACGGTGGGGATGCCGGAGGCCAGACGCACGGTCGTCTCCAACATCCATTCGGGAGGAACGCCGGCCGTCGAGGCGGGAGCCTATATCGCGGATATCATCAGGATGATGCTCGAAAAGAAGGTCAGCGGCATCGACCTGAAGCTTTAACCGAAAGACCGTAGCAGAAGGGGGAAGGGCAGAATGAAAGGCGATCCGTTAAAAGCGACACTCTTGAGCGTGAAGATCATCCCCAACGTCAATCCGGAGATGGCGGCCTCCTTGGGACTGCGGCCGGATCAGCGCAGTGCTGGGCTGGTCACGGCGGACAGCGACGACGTGACCTATACGGCCCTGGACGAGGCGACGAAGAAAGCCGACGTGGCGGTGGTGTACGCAAAGTCCTTCTACGCCGGCGCCGCCAACGCCAACACCAAACTGGCGGGGGAGATCATCGGGATCATCGCGGGGCCGAACCCGGCGGAGATCCGCAGCGGCCTGAACGCCATATCCGATTTTATCGAGAACGAGGCCTGGTTCGTCTCGGCGAACGAGGACGATACGATACCCTATTACGCGCACTGCATCTCCCGGACCGGCAGCTATCTCTCCAAGGTCGCGGGGGTCCCGGAGGGAGACGCCCTCGCTTATCTTATCGCCCCCCCGCTCGAGGCCATGTACGCGCTCGACGCCGCGCTCAAGGCGGCGGACGTGAAGTTGGCGGCCTTCTACGGCCCCCCCTCCGAGACGAACTTCGGTGGAGGGTTGCTGACGGGCTCCCAGTCCGCGTGCAAGGCGGCCTGCGATGCCTTTGCCCAGGCCGTTATCTTCGTGGCGGAAAACCCCGTCCTTTATTGACGGAACCGTCTTTGAGGCTCGGATGACCGTCGTGCGGACCGGTGCGCTGGGGATGATCGAGACGCGGGGCCTGCTGGGGGCCATAGAGGCCGCGGACGCGGCCCTGAAGAGCGCGTCGGTCTCCCTGATCGGTACCCGAAAGGCAGGGGGTGGATTGGTCACGGTCCTTCTCTCCGGCGATGTGGCCGCCGTCCGGTCGGCC
>CAJPSE010000213.1 GCA_905373185.1 uncultured Fretibacterium sp. | reverse complement strand
CCCCGCCGGCGAAGGACTTGGAGACGTAGGACACCTTGACCGTCCCGTCCGGGTTCAGGCAGAGGGGGTCCCCCCCGCCGATCTCCCACTCTTTGCCGTTGGCCAGGCGATCGACATTCAGCTGATGGACCCCCTCGGGCCCCGTCGCCAGCACATCGGCCACCTTGCAGTTCTCCACGATGTCGAACTCGTTATCCGCAACCTGCACGTCGTAATAGACCTTGCCGTCCCACTGGAAGGCGTGGGCGCGCAGCTCGCGCACGCGATCGCCCTGGATGAGGGTTCGGCCGTTCAGGGTCATGAAGAACTCCCCGGTCGTATCCCCGACCTTGAGGGGTTCCTGGAAGGTCACGTCCATCATTTTGGAGATCTTGTCGAGGAGCAGGTCGCGCTGGTCCAGGAGGTCATTGGGGTTCTGGCCCAGGGCCTTGAGCTGATAAATCTGCTTGTTCAGGGACGCGATCTCGTGCAGGATCCGGTTGGCCTGATCGACCGAGGTCTTGACCTCGTCGTTGAGGGCCTTGGAGTAGGACTCGAACCCCTTGATCACCCCGCTCAGGGTCCCGCCCAGAGATCTCGCAGCCTCGACCAGGGCCTGGCGTGTGGCGGTGCTCTCCGGATTCTCCTGCAGCTTCTGCATGGCGTTGAAGAAGTTGTCCATGGAGACACGGATGCCCGGCTTGACCGGCTCGGGAATGTAGTTCTGAATGGCCTCGTAGAGCTTGTTGATCTTGTCCCAGTAGCCCAGGGTTGACAGGCTGGACCGGTACTGAAAGTCCAGGAACTCGTCCCGGATGCGCACGATCTCGTCGACCTTGACGCCCATCCCAATCTGTCCGGGCCCGCCGGCCCGGGACTCCCCGGGCATCGCGTAGGGCGTCACCGTCGAGAGGTTCACCCTCTGGCGCGAGTATCCCTCCGTCTTCATGTTCGAGACGTTATGGCCCACGGTCTGGAGCCCGAGCCTGAAGGCGTTGAGCGCACGCTTGCCCATCTCGAGCCCGTAAAAGCTGTTCAGCATCTCCCGTTTACCCCCTGAAATCCGTGCCGTTCAACCGCGAAGCTCCACCCTCGAGGCGCCGCCACTCCGACAGCAGCATCGAGGTGTACCGTTCGTTCTGGTCGATCAGCCCGCTCAATATGACCATCTCCGACTTGAGCCCAAACAAGGATTGGGTCAGGCGGTCCGCAACCCCGTTGAAGAGCGCCCGTTCGTCCTCCTCAAAGGCGTCGCTGAGGGAGGAGGCCTGCGGCTCGCAGCCCAGCTCGGCGGCCAGCCCCTTCGCCAGCTCGTCCCTGAGGGCCTCCTGCGTCTGCACGTCAAAGAAGATCTCCCGCTGCTCCCGCATCAGGTCCTGAAGGACCTCGACCCCATCGCCCCTGAGGGCCTCGCGCTGTTCCTGCACGACGTCGATGAGGTCGTCTATGGCATCCGCCTCGTCCTGGACCGCATCGATGAGCGCCTTGACCCGGTCGCGCACGTCCGCTTACCGTAACTACTGGAGGTCCAGAAGCCCGGACAGGACCAGGCTCCGGGCCACCTGCTCGAGCTGGGGGACGTACTCGCCAGCCGCCACCTGGGCACGGAGACGGTCGACGACGTCCTGCCGCACGTCGGGGATGTCCTTCAGCTCGGCCCCGATCCGGGCAAGCTCCACCGCGAAGGGGCTGAAGTCCGCCCGGTCGCTTCCGCCGGAAGGACCGTCCGTGCTATATCCTTTTTTCGCTCTGTTTTTGCCCGCCGCTCCGGGCCCGTAAGGCCTGGACACTTTTCCGATCATCAGCAACACTTCCCCCCGCTGGCTCTCTGCTTATCTACGACTACAAACCACAGACACCGTGTTGCCCGCTTACATCGAACCGTAGCGACAGTGTCGTTGTTCGACGCAAGTACACCGTGCCCTATACAGACGAGAACAAAATTCAATCCTAACTCTTAGTATCGGAGCATCCGGCCGATGGCTTTAACGGCTTTACCCCGGAACGTGCGCCACGACGAAGGCGGCCTCCACCCTCGCCCCCTCCGCGGTGCAGGCCGAGGCGAGCCGCGACAGCGTGGTCCCCGTCGTGCAGACGTCGTCCACCAGCCCCACCCTCAATCCGCGCACGTCGGGAGCGACGACGAAGTCCTCCACGCGCAGTTCCCTCCGTTCCGATCGGCTCAACCGCGTGCGGGCGGGGACATCGCACGACCACCGCGCGAGGCCGCGGACCGGGATCCTCCATGCACGGCCCAGCCCCAGAGCGATCGCCTCGGCCTGATTGTAGCCCCTCGGGCTTTGGAGATGAAGCGGGACGGGAACCAGGATGTCAAGGAAGGGACGAGGATGAAGTCCCGCAAGCCCGCGGCCGAGGATCGGCCCCAGGGCGCGGGTTCGTCCGTACTTCAAACGGTGGATGATCTCCCTGATCGCTCCCCCATAGACCGCTCCCGGAAGGATCGGGGCGCTCCGGGGATGGTCGATGCAGGGGGCGGGTCCCCCGCACGACAGGCAACGGGGAATCTGCCGGGTCAAAAGGGAGCTCAGACACTCCTCGCACAGCACCTGTCCCAACCGCCCGCAGACGGGACACGCCACGGGCCAGAGCGTGTGGAGCAGGAGTCCAAGGCAGTGCCGGGCAAGGCGGACAGGCGACGAGGTTCCGTCAGTCATGGAATACGGTCTCGGAACACGGTCATGGAATGAAACGGGCACGAGCTCAGGCCGGGGCGGCAGGCGACATCCCCGAGAGGAATTCCTCCTTCGCCCGCTGCACCAAGGCGTCGCAGCGATTGTTGCGCTCGTCGCCGGCGTGCCCCTTCACCCAGTGCCAACGTATGGAATGGATCCTGGAGAGCTCCCAGAGCTCCTCCCAGAGGTCCCGGTTCAGCACCGCCTGTTTTCCCGACGTGCGCCAGCCGTTCCTGCGCCACCGCTCCAGCCAGCCCTTCTCGAAGGCGTTGCGCAGGTACGTGGAGTCCGTG
>CAJPSE010000212.1 GCA_905373185.1 uncultured Fretibacterium sp. | reverse complement strand
ATGCGGGGCTCCCCGCGTTGGAGCTGGAACGGACGCAGAGGGCCGGAGGGCGCATCCTGGATTTCCTGGGCGTGGATGGTGAGCCCGACGAAAACGGCTTCTATACGCTCTGGTGCGCCGAGGACCCCGGACGCCTCCCCATCCCTAGGCTCAGATCCCCCCGCGATTGACGCATACGGATGAATCCAGAGGATGACGATTCGCCGTACGTTCTTGCTGGCGTGCCTTGCCGTCGCTTCGCTCTGCGTTTTTCCGGTCCTTCCGGCCGGTGCGGCCCGGATCGACTGGTTCCTGCAGCCCGTATGGGAGCGGGCCTCCCGGTTCTCCGAGGGGCTCGCCGCCGTACGGTCCGGCGGGTATTGGGGCTACATCGAACCGGGGGGGCGCTGGGTCGTGGGGCCGACTCTGTCGGACGCCCACCCCTTCAGGGAAGGAGCCGCAGCCGTCTCGGTGCGGGGCCGGTGGGGTTTTTTGGACAGAAAGGGGAAGTTTTTCATTCCTCCGGCCTTCGATGCTGCCGGATCCTTCTGTGGGGAGCTTGCCGCCGTGCGGTCCGCGGACAAGTGGGGGTACATCGACCGGTCGGGTCGGCTTGCGATACCCGCCAGCTTCGACCTGGCCGGCGACTTCTATCAGGGGCGGGCGGCGGTGGCGCTTGGGGGACGTTATGGGTTTATCGATCGGCGTGGGAAATGGGTTGTCGACCCGATCTACGACGGGGCCTGGCCGTTTGTGGAGGACCGTGCGGCGGTCCTCGTGAAGGGGAGGCTGGGGTTCCTGGACCTCTCGGGGGAGGTCGCCGTCGAGCCGTGTTACGATCCCGTGCTGGGCGGAAAGGTTTTCTCCGGTGGCGTTTCGGGGGTTGCGCTTCATGGCCTCTGGGGATTCATCGATTTGGCGGGAAAATGGACCGTGGAGCCCTCGTACGAGGCGGTTCTGGATTACAGCGAGGGCCTGGCTGCGGTGCGCCGTGCGGGGCTCTGGGGCTTCATCTCCTCGTCGGGAGAGCTGGCGATCCCCTACGCCTTCCAGGACGTGATGTCCTTCTCGGAGGGAGCGGCCGGTGCGGCCAGCCAGGGACGATGGGGCT
The DNA here is from genome assembly GCA_905373185.1 of uncultured Fretibacterium sp. GTDB lineage: Bacteria > Synergistota > Synergistia > Synergistales > Aminobacteriaceae > CAJPSE01. The sequence goes on along the minus strand of CAJPSE010000212.1, from coordinate 1,907 downwards.
ACATCGACCGCCGGGGCGCCTGGATGGCCGACCCCGTCTACCTGGAGGCCTGGCCCTTCTCGGAGGGACTGGCCCCGGTGCGCAGCGCCTCTAACGGCAGGTGGGGCTATGTGGGACGCAGCATCCCGCCCCTCTTCGGAGCCCGAAGCTTCCAGGAGGCCGGGGCCTTCTCGGATGGACTTGCCCTTGTGAGCGATGGGGGCGGAAAACATTACATCGACATGCAGGGACGGGATGCCTTCGAGGGGATGTTCGCGGATGCCCGGGATTTTTCGGAGGGGCTTGCTGCGGTGCTCTCCGGGGACCGCTGGGGGTACATCGACCGTAAGGGCCGGATGGTGATCCCCCCACGTTTCGAGGCTGCAGGCCCCTGCTCCGAGGGGCAGCTTGCGGTTCGCGTGAAGGGACGATGGGGATTCATCGACAGGAAGGGAAACTGGGCCGTGAAGAACATTCATGAGGAGGTCTGGCCCTTCTCGGAGGGGCTGGCCGCAGTCCGGAGGGGGAAGAAGCTCGGCTACGTCGACGTGTCCGGAACGCTCCGGGTGCCCTACCGTTTCGAAGTCCCCTCCCGGGGGAGCGAAGTGGGAAAATTTTCGGAGGGGCTGGCCGCCGTGCTGAGCGGCGGAAAGACCCTTTTTATCGACAAGAAGGGCAATGCCGTGATCCGGGGAAACTTCATCCCCTGGACGGGCGAGGCCCCTCGCTTTCGCTGGGGCGTCGCCTGTCTGGAGACCTCGAAGGGGGGGTGGCGGTATGTGAACCGTGGCGGACGATATATCGGAGAGCCTCCTGTCGGCTCTGTCGACGCCGCCTCCGGCTCCGTCCCCGGTATCCTGCCCTATCGCTCGGACTCGGGGGCCTGGGGCTACAGGAACATGGATGGGACCGTCGTTGTCCCGCCCTTTCTCGATGCGGCGCGTCCCTTCAAAGAGGGGATAGCGGCGGTCTCCCTGGGGGGGCGCTGGTGGTATATCGCCGAGCCGGGACGATAGTTCCGGCTCCTCTCTCGGGTACCTGCTTCCCCTCCTATTCCCTAAATGAACGAGGGGACGGAACGTAGCTTCCGCGTCTCACGGCGTTCCGGAAGGCCGTAAACCTGAGGAGAGACGGCCAGGAATATTCGGGTCATGTGGTCGGCATCGTTGAAGACGGCCTTGAAGAGGGCTATCCTCAGGAGTTCCCCCGTATCCTCGCGATACGTCGCGAACGAGGACTGACGCGTCACGAACAATTCCCTCAGAACCTGGACCGCCGCAGAGCGATTGGGGAAGAGAAAGGGCATGGACTGCATCAGCAGGGCATTTTTCTCGACCCCGTAGAACTCCACCAGGGCATCGTTGACGTTGGTGAGGAGGATGTCGTTCAGATAACCGTTCAAAACCGTATCGGCATTCGTGGGGTGAGGCCTCACCAGGGGCTGCAGGGGAACCATGCGCCCCAGCCCGAGGAAGGGTTGGGAGAAGATGAAGTCCTGCTCCTGACCGCTGACGCTGTGTTGGACGATGAGGTCCCGATCCTGCTCGATACGGCGGGGAATACAGTAGAGGGCTGTGATGGTGTCCTCGGTGCCGAAATGGACGGAGCAGGACATCTCCACCTCCAGGGCCTCGCCCGATTCCCCAACCAGGGTGGTCGGGGCCTGAAGCTGCCCGACCTTGGAGAGCATGTCCAGAAACCGCAGGGCAGCCTCCTCCCGATAAAAAAAGGACATAAAGCTCTTTCCCTTCAACGGAAAATCGGATAACCCTAAACCGGTGACGTCCTGGCCGAACAGCTTCCGCGCGGCTTTGCTCGCCTTGTGGACGACGAATTCCTGCCCCAGGGTCACAAGCTGAGCCTCCTCGTTGAACAGCATCGACACATCCTGCGAGCGGGGGCGAAATTCCAGCCACGGCTCCTGGGTC
>CAJPSE010000211.1 GCA_905373185.1 uncultured Fretibacterium sp. | reverse complement strand
AGAGCATCCAGGCCGCGGAGGAGAGCGCCGAGAGCAAGGCGAAGGCCATCGTAAGCGCCCGGGAGGCGGAGGCCAGAACTTTCCATGCGGAGCACAAGGGGAAGGTCGCGGGCGTGGCCTCGTGGATAACGGAAGAGGTGATGGGTAGGTATGGGCGTGGCTAAGCTCAAGAAAGCGGAGCTTTACTATCACAAATCCGTTCGCGAGGAGATAGCCGCCGTCCTGCAGGACAGCGGCGTCTGCCAGGTCATCGGGGACCCCGAACGGGCGGCCCGCCCGGCTGAGATCGAGGCCCGGCTTTCGGAGAGCGAGGAACGGCTCTCCGACGTCCGTTACCTGATGCGCACGCTGTCGGGACGCTACAGGGACCCGATCCCCTCCATGGACCGCCTGCTGGGGGAGCGTCCGATCGTCTCCATGGCCCATCTGGACAAGCTTGCGCGCGAAACGGATCTGGCGGAGGCGGCAGCGGCCGTCCGCCAAAAGGAACACGAGATCAACGAGCTGAAGCTGGAGGCGACGCAGATCAATGCAAATCAGGCGTTGGTCTCCTCTCTGAGCTTCTTTCCCCTTCCCCTCTCCGTCCTGACGGAGGGGACGCGAACCGTGCGCGGCGTCGCCGGCACGGTAAAGGCGGAACAGTTCGGCGCGTTCAAGAGCGCCCTGGCGGAGTTTGCCAGGGATACGGAGGTCTTTCTCCCCGGGGGCGCAGCGACCGCCAGGGAGGTCCAGGCCGTCGTGCTCTTCTCCCGCGACCTCGGGACGAAGGTCCTGGAGGCCTGCACCCGCAACGGGATGTCGATCTTCGATATTCCCGCCTCCATCGTGGGCTCCGTACAGGAGGAGACCGCGGCACTCGCCGCGAAGCTCGCCGAGGTCGAGAGCCGGGAGGACGACATCTCGGACGAGCTGGACGCCCTGGCCGAGAAGTGGATGCCCGTGGTCCAGAAGCTCTCGGACTACTGGAACAGCCTCGCCGGACGCTATCGTGCACAGGGCGAGAGCGACGAGACCGACCGCACCCTGAGGACCCTTTTCTGGGTGCCGGCACGGGACGCCGCACAGGTTCAAAAGGGGCTCGAGGCCGTCAGCCCGAACGTCGCCCTCTTCCTGAGCGACCCGGGCGAGGACGACGAGCCGCCCGCGCTGTTGGAGAACGGCCGGTTCGTCCGCCCCTTCAACATCCTGACGACGCTCTACTCTCCCCCCCTCTACGGCGGTACGGACCCGACGCCCTGCCTGGCCCCGTTCTTCTTCATCTTCTTCGGAATGTGCCTGGGGGACGCGGGGTACGCCCTGGTGATGCTGGGCGTCATCGGCTGGCTTTTCAAGAAATACCGGCGTATTCCCTCGTCGGTCAAGGATTTCGTCACCCTTTTCGCGTTCTGCGCCGTGTCGACGTTCGTCTACGGGGTAATCAGCGGGAGCTTCTTCGGCAACTTCATCGACTCCTTCCTGCCCTTCCTCGTCCCGCTCAAGAACTCCCTGATGCTGGTGGACCCCATGACCAATCCGATGCAGGTCCTTGGCATCTCCCTTCTGCTGGGCGTCGTGCACCTGATGTTCGGACTTCTGATAGCCGCTTACGACAACGTCCGCTCCGGGCAGTACATCGACGCTGTCGGGGACAACATCGCATGGTTCCTCTTCATCACGGGGCTCTGCGTGTTCGGGACGGCCGCGGGCGGCCTACTTCCCGAGTCCTTCGTCCTCCCCGGCAAGGCCATGGCGATCGTGGGGGCCATCGTGATCTTCCTGTACGCCGGGCGCGGTAAGAAGGGCATCCTCTCCAAGGCGCTCTCCGGCTTCCTGGCGCTCTACGGCTCCACCTCCTACCTGGGGGACATCCTGAGCTACAGCCGGCTTCTGGCCCTCGGCTTCGGCTCGGCGGTCATCGGGATGATCATCAACCTTCTGGGGGGCATGTCGGCGGAGATCCCCTACGTGGGGTGGCTCGTCGCCATCGTGGTCATCGCGGGAGGACATGTCTTCAGCATCCTCATTAACATCCTTGGGGCGTTCGTCCATCCCCTGCGTCTGCAGTACGTCGAGTTTTTCGGAAAGTTCTACTCGGGCGGGGGGACTTCATACGAGCCCCTGACCCACTCTCAGGAGTACGTGGAGATAGACAACCGCTGCGCATCCGGGGCCTGAGTCGAAACGACCGGTCGGCATTCGGGATTTTTTCGGGATTTCAAGCGGGATATCCGTCAATTCGAGCAATACACTCGGAAGGTCCTTCGGGCCTTTCAACATTTTGAAGGGAGAGCTTGACACTATGGAATATCTTGGACTCACAATGGCTTTGTTCGGCGCCGCCCTGGCTGCGGCTCTGTCGGGAATTGGCTCGGCCATCGGCATCGGCATCGCCGGAGGAAGCGCCGCGGGCGTCATGACGGAGGATCCCAACAAGTTCGCCAGCTGCCTCATCCTTCAGGCCCTTCCCGGTACGCAGGGCATCTACGGCCTGCTGATCACCTTCTTCGTCCTCAACAAGCTGGGGCTCCTCGGCGGCGGCGCGGCTGTGGCCCTGAACTGGAACCAGGGCCTCCAGATCTTCGCCTCCTGCATGCCCATCGCCATCGTCGGCTGGATCTCCGCCATCTACCAGGGCAAGACGTCGGCGGCCTCCATCCAGATGATCTCCAAGAAGCCCGAGGCCATGGGCAAGGCCATCATCCTTCCCGCCATGGTCGAGACCTATGCGGTTCTGGCCCTCCTGACGAGCATCCTGATGCTTATGGGAGTCCAGCTCTAGGGCGGGTGGCTCGCATGTCACTTGCCGACATCAAAGCGAGAATAAGCGCGGAAGCTCAGGATCAGGTGCGCGCGATCGAGGCGGAGAACAACGCCCTCGTCGCGGATATCGAAAAAAAGGCGGCCGGCGAGGCCAAGGCCATCCGGGACTCCTATGGCGAGCGGCTCGCCAGGGAGGAGCCCGAGGTCCTGAAGCGCCGGGAGATCGTCGCCGGGCTCGACGCGAAGGACTCGTTCACGAGGTCCTGGCGAACTCCC
>CAJPSE010000210.1 GCA_905373185.1 uncultured Fretibacterium sp. | reverse complement strand
TTTCATAAGTGAGACAGCAAATCTTTGATTTGCGTCGTCGAACTTAGATTTTTCATCAGGGGAGGCAATCCGTATTAAACGCGAATTGGTATAAGAGGGGGGCTTTTCCCCAGGCCCTTCCTTGAGCTTAACCTGAGATCAAGGGGGAAGCGCTCATGCCTATTGGACGAGGGCGGATGGCCGGGAGACGTGGTATTACGTCCGTACGCCCGACGGCAGGGAGGGCTGGGTGTTCGACAACTTCGTCGGAGAGCGCCCTCGATGAAGGCCTCTCGGCCTGTGGCAACACGTAAAACCATAGATTCATCGGGAGGGAGAACGGATGAGGAAAGGGGTCGGAAGGTATGGCCTTGGCATGGTATGCCTGGCGCTTCTTCTGGCAACGGCCGCCTGTGGTCATCCCGCAAGAGAACACATCAGGGACTGGAACGAACTTTTCGGGGCCCGTGACAACATATCCCAAAAGAACCTGGCCCCGCTTTGGGGAACCGCTCAGGAGGTCATCGACCAATGGAAGGATGTCTATACCCCTTCTATCAAAGAAGAATGTCGGTGGTTTACATGGGGTAACTACGGCCATCGTCTGCTCTTTCACTGGGGGTTCAATGGAGACCCCAAGACGTACGGGCCCCTTCAGAAGCAAATTAAGATCGCCCTTGAAAAAGATATCGCGGCAAAGAACCTCAGGGGCGAGGAAGCTAAACGTTACCGGGAGCGGGAACAAAAGAAGTTGAACCAATTGCTGATAAGCCTCCAGGCCAGACGTAACAGGAAGCTCATCGAAGATGTCGAAAACTGGATGGGTATTCCCAGGACACGAGGTTATGCGGGCGCCGTCGCCACCATCATCCATGACGTGCACCTGCTGGGCGATTACGAGACGCCTTTGATATCGGCCCTGCCGTCTCCGGACGCGATCGAACGGGATTTGATCGATCATGGGTTTCAGCGCCTCCTGAGAGGCGGGGACCGGACGGAACGGCTTCAGAAAATCGACGCGGATTTGAAGGAGGCGCTCAAAAACGGGCGTGGACGCACGTACCGAAAACGGGCGGAGCTGCTGTTGGAAAAGCTGAAGTACTGCATTCCCCAGATTCTGAACGAACGCTTCAAGGAAACCCTGAAGGCCAGGGGAATCACCCTGGTCGAGCCGGAACAGGGCACGGGGCAAAGTGATTGAAGGGGTGTGAAAAACCGATGAGGAAGACAATGGAACGGCTTTTGAAACGATCGGTCGCGGCGCTGCTGCTCGCCGCTCTGCTGTGCGAGGCCATGCCCGTCGGGCCGGCACGGGCCCAGGAGGACTACGACCCGCTCAACACGATGCTGACCTTGAACATGGCCATCGTGTCCGTGCACCGCATTGTGAAGACGAAGGACCGTATCGTCCTGGAGCAGGAGTATCAGAACATCATCAACAATCTGTCCTTGGGAAGGATCGCTCCCGACAGTGACTTGATCTACCTTTATGAGGAACTGATGGATTTCATGACCCAGAAGTTGCTGAACGATAAACAGATGGAACGGTTTCGGAAACGCTATGCCCAACGTGAGAAACAACAGTTTGTCAGATCGCTTTCCGGTATCCGTGCTTATGGAGGATCTCTCACGAGCTTTATGGGCAGCCTTGCCGTCTCCTGCGTATCGGCCTATTTCGGCTACCAGGAGGCGATCAATGAAATGCGGGAGGAACTGGAGGATAAGAGCTGGGAAATCAGTGACGAGGAGATGAAGGAGTGCAATGAACTACAGAAAAGGTTGCTGAAGTCCTCGTGGACGCTGCTGCACCAGTATGGGCTGCCTGACGAATATCGCCTGACTCAAGACAGCTTGAATGATTTCTACGAGGCGGTGCGGCAATCCGATGTATCCAAACGCCTTCGGATGCTGCGTTCCCTGGAGGGTGACTTTGGCCTCTATCCCCCTTATTGGTTCTATCGCGGCAAAGCCGCGCAAAAGGCTGAGGATGCTGAGGAAGAGCGACGGTGTTTTGATCACTTCGACAAGGTATGGCGTCCGGTACTGAAGAGTGATCCCTACAAGCTGGAGGTCGCAAAATACCGTATCGAAAAGCTGATGGATCCCAAGCGTCAAGGGAGATGGGATGAGAACGCTATTGCGGAGCAGTTAAAGGCACTCCTCCAAAACGCGCCCCGAAACGACTGGGGCAGCAGACTTTTTGCGGGCATCGCATACTTTCAATTGGGCAAGAAGAAGGAGGGGATGGATTGCATCTGCGCCAATATTGACTACGGCCACGAGAAGGACGTCAGCCGCCGTATCCTGAATTTGATGGCTAAGGGCACATTGGACCCCGAGGAATGGAAAAAGGTTTTAGAGAAAGAGATTGACTTGGATGGTGGTTTTTCGGGGGGCAGGGAGGATCCGAGAGAAGCCCTGAATCGCTTTGCCGAGCCGGCAAAGAACGGAAACCCTTCCGCGCAATGCCTCATGGGGGACAATCATTGTCTCCTGAGAGAGTACGGGGAAGCTGGGGAATGGTATCGCAAGGCAGCAGACCAGAACTATTCAAAAGCACAAAAGGCTCTGGGCGACCTCTACGCCAGGGGCGACGGTGTGGGCAGGAATGTTCCCAAGGCCCTGGAGCTTTATAAAAAAGCGGCGAAGCAGGGGCTGGCTGAGGCAAAGAAGGCCATGGGCGACCTCTATGCCAGTGGGGACGGGATAGGCAAGAACGTTCCCAAGGCCCTGGAGCTTTATCAAGAGGCGGCAAAGCAGGGGCTGGCTGAGGCACAAAAGGCCTTGGGGGACCTCTACGCCAATGGCGCTGATGGTGTAGGCAAGAATGCCTCCAAGGCCAGGGAATGGTACCAAAAGGCGGCGGACCAGGGGGACCAGGAGGCCAGGGACAAGTTGGCCGAGCTTGACAAAAAATAGATGGCACGGGAGGCTTTCTCCGGCACAGCCTCCTTGAGCCGGAGCGGCGAGAGAGCCTGCTCGACCCAAATCCACGGGAACGCAAAGCGCGGGCAAAGTAAAGGGCCAGGCAGAGGA
>CAJPSE010000209.1 GCA_905373185.1 uncultured Fretibacterium sp. | reverse complement strand
AAGATGAAGCGCCTGAAGGAGGTCCCCTGCCTGGTGCTGGACGACCTCGGGAAGGAGCGGAACACCGACGCGGGGAGTGAGTATCTGTACCAGATCCTCGACTTCCGATACCGGAACGAGAAGCAGACGATCGTCACGACCAACGCCGCGACCCGCAACGAGCTGGCCGAGTGGTCGAAGACGGACTATTTCGTCCCGCTCCTCTCGCGCCTGAACGAGATGGGCGCTTGGTGCGCGATCCAGAAAGCCGCAGACTACCGCAGCGTCCTGCACGCGGCACGCAAGCTGCCGATGGAGGGATAGCGATGGCAAGGAAGATCGGTGTTGCGGTCGTGAGCCTCGGGCAGTACCTGGGGAAAGACGGCAGGAGACGCGCCAATAATCGGGAGGTGGGGATCGTCATGCAGCACAGCGATGGGCGGATGTACATCGAGCTGCGGGCGGACTTCGACTTTGGGCGCATCCCCGTCCCGCCCGGAGGAGACCGTTTTTTCATGGGCCTGCGCCTGGAAAGAGGCGTCGAGGTTCGCGTCCCGACCCGAGAACCGGGACAGGAGGGATAGATCGTGTCGGGCACGCCCCCCGTCCTGGTCGCCGTGATAGAGCTCCTGATCGCCTATCACCCCAAAGCCCTCCGTATCCTGCTTGGGGAGTATGAGCCGACGTTGCTGGAGCTTGCGGAGATAGTCCGGAATGCCAGCGAGCCGGACGATGGGGCGCGTGTCGCGAGCGGATCCCGTTCCAAACAGCTCGCGGCCCTGATGCGGGGGGAGAGTATCCAAGATGTGGTCGACAAGGTGGGGGGCTGGCGTCAACTTGCCGAGGCCGCGCTGTTTTACCGGGACCGCTTTCCGGCGACGTGGGGGATCTTCGCGGACCACGTCATGCACATCGCCTCGGGCGATATCCCGCGCATCGAGGAGCGGTCTCTGTTGCAGAGCATCGCGGACACCTATGGCGTCAGCCGGTCTACCGTGTCCGAGAAGCGTCGGCTGGTCCCCTACGCCATTGCCCGGTATGCCGAGATGGCCCCCTATGGCGAGCTCCAGAACCTCCGAGGCGGGACCTACACGCCTGTCCCCGGCGTCGGCTACGGGGAATCGGATCGCCAGATGTCTCTGCCGTTTGAGGGGTGACTCCGGGGGGAGCGAACCGTTTTGAAAATCTGGAACGATATCGGGCTGTTATCGGTCCGTTATCCGTCCGATAACGTTGTTGATATTTTCGGGGCGGGCGTTATACTTGTAACATAGCGGAATCGTGAAGGAAGGGGCTCCCATGCGGGGCCCCTTTTGTTTTTGGGAGGTGAGGCGCGATGTGCAGTTACGTGCTTTGGGCGGTAGACGAAGGGAACGGACTGCGCATCGGCGCGTCCGCGGCGCGCTATTCCCCAATCCCCTTCGGGGCCCAGGCTATCACTCTCGTGGAAGGATGCGATCTCCCCATCATGCGCCGCTGGTGTGAGCGACACGCCCGAAGAGGATGGTCGATAGAAAAAATGCGGAGGGCGTGCGAGGGATGAAGCTGGTCAAGCCCATCAAGGACCGCGGGGAGGTCCGTAAGTTCTCCGAGGCCCTTTACGAGGTCAGCCCTCGGGAGTTCGCCCTCTTCGTCATGGGCATCACCTGGGGGCTGCGGATCAGCGACATGCTGGCCCTCAGGGTTGGCGATGTCGTCGCTGGGCAGGGTAAGCGTGTCCAGCTCGTCAAGGAGCTCTACATCCGGGAGCGCAAGACGGGGAAGCTCTCCTGTCTCTGCACCATGACGGACGACATACGAAGGGCGCTCTGGACATACCTCACGACGCGCAAACTCGACCTTTCCTCCCCCCTCTTCCTGTCCCGGGAGCGAGACCCGGAAGGTCAGCCAAAGGCTATCAGCAGATGGCAGGTCTATCGCATCTTCAAGCGTGCGGCCCGTGCGGCTCGTCTACCCTCGGAGTACATCGGCACACATACCATGCGTAAGACGTTCGGGTACGGTCTCCTGCGGAACGGCGTTCCTCTGGAGCGCATCATGAAGCACCTCAACCATTCGAGCGAGCGGGAGACGCTGAAGTACCTGGGCATTGAGGAGGATCAGCTGTGTGAGGACAAGCGTGCCCTCAAATGGAACGTCGGGAACATAGGGCCTAAGACCCAATCGTCCCGACAAAACCGAAATGGGTTTCCCCGAAAATCCTACGCAGAAATACCTAGGAGTGAAAGTTATCCACAAAACACGGATTCGACGGATTTTCTCCCTCTTGAAATTGAGGGCTGAGATGCGTTGGACAGGCGTTTTATCTTGCATTTCGTGAGTGCAACAGAACTTGTTTTTGTAGCACTCAGAGAGTTGTATACGCAATTACCAAACCCTGTATCTAAGCACGTTTATAAAATCGCGGGTCCTTCCTGCCCCCCGCCCCCTCTGCGGGTCGAACGAGGCTCGGGGAATAGACGTGCGATAGTCCAAAAGTCCCGATTGCGGTTTCAGAAAAGAGCCTACAAAATGGACAATAAACCAAAGTTCACCCAAACGGGGCAGCTGTGCCCCAAAAAGACGATAGCCGCCATGTTCAACCTGAGTGAACGGCGCATCGAGCAGCTGGTCAAGGATCGCATCATCCCAAAGGCGGCTCGCGGCGTGTTCGATCTCGTCCCCACCGTCCAGGCTTATGTCAGATACCTGCAGGGGATCGCCGGCGGGAGCGTCTCGGCGGAGATCGAGAACTTGGAGCGTCGCCTCCTGATGGCTCAGACCCTGGAGCGAGAAGCCAAGGCCAGGCAGGCGGAGTATCAGGCCGACGTCATGGAGGGCAAGCTACTGAAGCTGGAGGATGTGGCGCGGCAGTGGACGTCCCGCTACGTTGAGGTCAAGGCTGCGATGCTGGAGTTCCCCAAGCGCGTGGCGTTTCGGTTTACAGACCCGGAGGTTCGGTTGAGAGTTGAGGAGGAAGCCAATGCGTTTGTCGTCGAACTTCTGGAAAGGTATAGTGGTCCCCGTCTAGAGGACCAGTGGGAGTGTTAGGGTTAGCATAGGT
>CAJPSE010000208.1 GCA_905373185.1 uncultured Fretibacterium sp. | reverse complement strand
CGCAGTCTGCAGCGCAAGAACGCTACAATAAAAATCCGCATGGAACCGGACGGGGAAGGACAGGGGGGCGGAGGTCGTCGCCGTAAAGTTTTCGGGACAGAAGATAAAGGTCTGTCTGAGGTTGCCTTTTTTCCCCGCCTCCGTTCTGTATTCTCGTGCCTTTTCCTGCCGGGTCATCACCGGAGATCTCCAGGGTGTCATGGTTCCGGACACGGCGGTCGTGACTCGGGACGGCAGAAACCTGGTCTTTGTCGTACAGGGAAGTCGAGTCCTGTCCCAGGACGTCGAGGGCTTTCCTGCCGACGAGAAGCACTTTTTCATCACCAAAGGTGTGATGCCCGGGAACAAATTAATCCTGCACGCCGACAAAACCCTGTCCGGCGTTGTCAGGCTCTGGTAGGAGTGACGAGAGCATGACCATTGAAGACAACGTTTCGGCAGTGAGAGAGCGGATAGTGCGCTGTGCCGAACGGGCCGGCAGAAGGGCCTCCGAGATCCGGCTCGTGGGCGTAACGAAGATGCGGACCGTGGAGGAGATGCGCCGTGCCGCGCCCCTGATTGACGCTATTGGGGAGAATCGGGTGCAGGAAGCCCTTTCGAAGAGACAGGAGTGGGGCGAGGGGGATGGGCCGGAATGGCGCCTTATCGGTCACCTCCAGAAAAATAAGGCCCGGCGTGCCGTCGAGGTGTTCGACAGCGTGGATTCGGTGGACTCCATGGGGATCGCTTCGACCCTGGATCGTATCGCTATGGAACTCGACCGCTCCCTTCCGGTGCTGATCGAGGTCAACACCGCCGGGGAGGCGAGCAAGACGGGGATCGAGCCCGGGGATTTTCCGGAGTTGCTGGATCATGTCCTGAACTCTCAGCACCTGACCCTGCAGGGATTGATGACCATCGGCCCGCTGACGGATGACGAGGCGCAGGTGAGGAGGGCCTTTGCCTCCCTGAGGGAGCTTTGGGGTCGGGCCCGTTCCTCCTCCGGCCGGGAGTTGCCGATCCTCTCCATGGGGATGAGCGGGGATTTCGAGTGGGGTATCCTGGAGGGCAGCACGATGGTGCGTATCGGGACAGCGCTTTTTGGGCCTCGTTGACCCTCTTGCGATGTCCCCCCCGATATATGTTATAGTCTAACGATAAAAACATATGGCAGGTCACATCCTGTTCGAGGAGGAAGAGACCGGTGAGAAAATTGATGCAGCTCCTGGGTTTTTACGGCGACGAGGATTACGATGAACCCGAGGAGCAGGAACAGTATGGAGAAAAGCCCCAATCCTTCAAGAAAGCGTATTCCGGTCGGAAGCGGGAGGAGACGCGGTCGCAGGCTCCATTGAGGATGGTCTTCTTCAAGGGAGTCCCCTCCGAGGAGATCAAACTGAGGCTTCGCGACATCCTGCTGGATGGCGTCATGATTCTCCTGGATCTGCATGAGCTGGATCCTCAGAGCTTTGAAGAGATAGGACGTCCTTTCATCAACTTCATGGGCGGGGTCGCTTTTGCCCATAAGGGGCGGATGGAGTTCATAGAACCCGCCTTTTACATTGTGACGCCGCATGAAGGCATGTTCGAGGAATGGGCTGAGGAGGAACTTGGGAATGCCGGATCTTTTGACCGCCAAGGACGTTGAACTGATCACATTTAAGAAGGTCTCCTTCGGGGGCTATGCTATCCCGGAGGTCGAGGAGTTTCTGAATCAGGTGGCGGACGATATTGAGGCGTATGCCCTGCGTCTGAACGAGAGGGAGCGGCGCATAGAGGAACTCGAGGCCTACGTCAAAAAGCAGGAGTCCATGACGGATATGATCAAGGATGCCCTGATCCAGGCGCGCAAGAGTGCCAAAGAGATGGAGGATCAGGCCCATCTTGAGAGGGAGCAGATCCTCGAGCAGGCCCGTCTCGATGCCGAAGCTCAGGTCGCGGAGGTCAAGGGGAGGCTCGAGGATCTGGATCTCGAGGTCCAGGGACGTCTGGAGGAGGCAGACAGGTCCGCGAAGGATCTTTTGTCCGAGGCACGCGCAACGGCCTCCGGCATCGTTCGGGAGGCCCAGGAGATTCGTCAGAAGGCGCAGACGAACTGGGACAACCTGGAGCAAGAGATCGCGGAGCGCAGGAAAAAGGCGTCGGAAGAGGTCGAGGAGACCCTTGTAGCAGCTCGTATTGAAGCTCGGCGCATTATAGAACAGTCCTCGACCGAGCTCGAGGCCTACGAGGGTCGGTTGCGTTTTCTCAATTTGAAAAAACAGCAGTTCTTGAGAGATACCGTCTCCCTTCTGATCGATTTTGGACAGATGGTGGATAAGGCACAGCAGGAATTTGAACTCGAGATGGGGAGGGAACAGAGGGGAACGGAGGAACCTCCCGTAATTTCCTGAGGTTTCCGGGAGATCTTCCGAGTTGCCGGATCTGACGCTCTCGATTCGATTTCTTCGCGGAGTGGGGGAGAAGCGAGCTCAAGCGTTTGCGCGCTTGGGCATTTTTACTGTGGAGGATCTGCTCTTTTTCTTCCCTCGGCGTTACGAGGACCGGCGCACGCTGACCCCTCTTGGCGATCTTCGACCCGATACCTTCTCCGCGGTCGTCGCGGAGGTCGCCTCCTTATCCGCACGGCCTGCCGGATATCGCTCCGGGCCGTTTTCCATATCGCTGACCGACGGGATCCAGACCGTAAGGGCCGTGTGGTTCAACAATCCTCGGCTGGAACTCCAACTAAGGCCTGGGATGAGGCTGGCCCTGTACGGAAGAGTGGAGTATCGCGGCGGCCTTCAGCTGATCAATCCGGAGTTCGAGGTTCTGGAGGGAGACGAAGTCGAAACCACTTCGGTAGGGCGAATCGTCCCCGTCTATCCTCTTGCGGCTCCCCTGTCTCAGAGGTGGACGAGACGTTTAGTCGGTACCGTGTTGGCGTCATATGGGGGGGGACTGACGGATTTTCTGCCCGACTCGCTTCGGAGACGCCATGGAATGAAGACCCTGCCGGATGCCGTGCGGGAACTCCATTGCCCGGAGGACAGGAATTCCTGGCTGAGGGCTAGAAAC
>CAJPSE010000207.1 GCA_905373185.1 uncultured Fretibacterium sp. | reverse complement strand
GCCGTGAACCGCGTCTATCCCTCGGAGCACCGGGAGCTGTTCCGCAGGATCGCGGAGCGTGGGGCGCTGGTCTCGGAGTACCCGATGGACACGGGCGGGGACCCCTGGCGCTTCCCCGAGCGCAACCGCCTCATCGTGGGCATGGCGGGGCGCGTCGTCGTGGTGGAGTCCCCGGAGGACGGCGGGGCCATGATCACCGCCCGCCTCGCCCTCGACATCGGGCGCGAGGTCTGGTGCGTCCCCGGGCGCATCACGGAGACGGTCGCCAGGGGGTCGAACCGACTGCTGCGCGACGGCGCGGAGCCGCTGGTCGACGTCGAGGAGTTCATCCACAGCATCTCGGGGCGGTACGGACAGCTGATGCTGGACCTCGGGGCGCCGCCGGAGGACCCTCCCGAGCTCTCCACGGACGAGAAGGTCGTGCTGGCGCTGCTGCAGCGGCAGGGGGGCCGGACGGCCGACGACCTGATGGCGGAGAGCGGGCTGGACCTTGCGGCGCTTCAGGGCTGTCTGATGGCGCTCTCCGCCGCCGGCCTCGCGGTTCCGGCCGGTCCGGGCCGCTACTCCGCGGGGGCGTGATCGGTCGTTTTTCCGGGTATAAAACGAAAATTCGCGCTAAAATCTGGGGGCGGGCCGCCGGGCCGTGCGAGGGAGCACGGGGGCGGTCTCCTTTACCGTTGGGAGTGATGAGAGATGTCCAGGCAGGCTGCGGCGACGCGCAGCGACATGGCCCGCATCCAGGCCGCGCTCAAGCTGGCGCGGCGCGGACACGATCTCCTGGAACAGAAGCGAAGGATCCTCATGGCCGAGCTCACGGGCAGGATCGAGGAGGTTCGGGAGGTGCAGAGCGGGATGCGCGATATCTTCGCCGGGGCCTACTCGGGGCTCCGGATGGCGAATATCGCCATGGGGATCGAGAACGTGGAGAGGGTCGCGGGCATCGTTCCGGAGGAGGACCGGTTCGTGATTCGTCTGCGCTCCATCATGGGGATGGACATTCCCGAGGTGGATCCCCTGGAGCCCGTCTGCAGCCCCGTCTATTCCCTGGGAGGAATGTCGGGGACCTCCTCCGTCCTGGACAACGCGTATGTCCAGGCCCGTTCCCTGGTCCCGCTCATCGCGCGGCTGGCGGAGGTGGAGACCAGCGTCTACCGGCTGGCCATGCAGATACGCAGGACGGTGCGGCGGGTCAACGCGCTGGAGAAGGTGTTCATCCCCCGTTGCGAGGCCCAGGTCCGCTCCATTGCGGCGGCCCTGGAGGAGAACGAGCGCGAGGACATGACGCGCATAAAGCTCTCCTCGGGGCGTGAGATGTAGGGAAGGGGCCTTGTAGGCTTCGCGTCATTCGGGCTGTTTTCGGAGGTCGTGAGATGGATTTGACGTTGACGGAGGTCCTGGACGTGCTTTTGAGGGCCGAGGACGAGTCGGGGAAGCAGCGGGACTCGGCGAAACGCGAGGCGGAGGAGGTCATGCGGCGCGCGCAGGAGCGGTTCGCCTGCGACCGGGAGGCGCGTCTGAAGGCCGCGCGCAGCGACGCCCTGGCCCAGATCGAGTCCGCACGGAAGTCCGCGGAGATGGAGGCGCTGCACATCGCCGAGATGGGGCGAAGGGGGCGCGAGAGGATGCGCGAAAACTACGACCGCAGGGTGCCCGCCCTGATTGCCAGGATGGCGGAGGACATCGCCGCCCGGTACGCCTCCCGCGGAGACTGACGATGATGCTCGGCGGAGGAGGCCGCATCGCCCTGTCCACGAAAGCGCGGGTGCGCCGGTCCGAATTGTTGTCGTCAAAGGATTTCCGAACCCTCCTGGAACAGCCGTCCGTCTCCGCCGTCGCGGTGTCCCTCGATGCGACCCACTATGGAAAGACCCTGGAAGGCCTGTCCCTGGACGACATCCGCCGGACGGAGCTCGAGTTCCGCCTCGGGACCTCCGTGTTGCGCGAGGCCCTGGCATTTCGCTCCTACATGGGGGCAGGCTATCGGCGCCTGCTGGACCTGTGGCTCCAGGTCTACGATATCGAGTTCCTCAAGGGCCATTTTCGACGGAGGTTCGGTTCTGATCCCACGGCCACTTGGGAGGAGGAACGGATGTCCGGATTGTTCCCGGACTTCCGGCCGACCCTCCTGGACCGGAACGCGCTTCTGGCGGCGCAGACACCGGGGGCCATGCTGGCGTCTATTCGGGATGAGCGCCTGCGTGCGGCGCTGGAGGAGACGCTTCCCCTCAAGGACGACGGGGCGGAGGCCTCGGGGGAGGATGCCTGCAGGGTGTCCTTCGCGCTGGGGATGGCCCTGGACCGGTATTACTTCGACAGCCTCTATGGGGCCGTCCTCCCGGTCGGGGGGCTGGAGGGCCGCCTGCTTGCCCGGCTGGTGGGGGTTCGCGTGGACCTGGTGAACCTCTACTGGATCTACCGCTGCAGGCGTTTCTTCGGCCTGTCGCCGGAACAGGCGTTGGCCACGGTGACGCGGTCCCGCTACCGCGCGGACTTCGACTTGCTCTCCCGCGTCGCGTCCTCGGAGCTCCCGGCGTGGGACGACGTCCTGGAGGGTACGCCCTATGCCGGAATCTTCCGTTCGGACGAGGAGGACCCCTCCATCGAGGAGGACCCCTCCCTCAGGGAGGCGGAAGTGGAGCTTCGCCTGTGCAGGGTCCTTTGCCGCGTCGCCGGGGAGATGTTCCGGTCCGGGGCCCCGGGATGGCACAACGTCGGGGCCTATCTGATGCTGAAGGGCTTCGAGGTCCGGGACCTTATTACGGTCATCGAGGCCGTGCGATACGATTACGACCGCAGGAGGGTCGGACGGCTGTTGATCCTGAACGGCCTGAACGGCGGGGAAGGAGGCGGGCGCTGATGGCCGTCGTGAGGATGGCGGGGGTCTCCCTTGTCGGCCCCCGGGACGAGATCGAGGCGATGGCGCTGGGGCTGCTGAAGGCCGGGGATTTTGAACCGATGTCCCCCGAGGTGATGTTGTCCGGGGGAAGGCTGAGCTCCCGGATTCGCACCCCCCAAAGCAACCGCTGGGACGTGCTGCTGGAAAAGCTGGAGC
>CAJPSE010000206.1 GCA_905373185.1 uncultured Fretibacterium sp. | reverse complement strand
TCTGAGACGTGATGCTCATCTCCACGGTCACGTACCCCCTGACGCTGGTCGGGACCTTCTTGAAAGCGTCGGCGGGGTAGGGCCACACGCTGATGGGCCGGAGCAGCCCCAGCTTTATACCCTCCTTTCGGGCCAGGCGCACGGCAGAGCGGCACACGCGGGACGAGATGCCATAGGCGATCAGCAGAAGTTCCGCATCCTCCATCTGGAAGGAATCCCAGCGCTGTTCATCGCGGTGCATGGCTTCAATCTTGTCGCGCATCATCTTGTTGTAGGCCTCGTAGCCCATGTAGTAGCTCAGGTTGTATGCCTTGTTCTTCTTCTGCCCCCTCGGCTTGCCCGTGAGGGTCCAGTCGAACTTGTCGATATCGTGTTCCTTTTCCGCAGGCAGGTAGACCTTCTCGATCATCTGGCAGATGGCGCCGTCGCTCAATATCTCCACTACATTGCGATACTTCTCCGCCAGGTCGAAAGCCAGGTATGTCAGGTCCGCGCACTCCTGCACGGAGGCCGGCGCCAGAACCAAAAGACGCTTGTCGCCGTGGCCGCCGCCCCTGGTGGACACCCAATAGGAATCCTGTCCTGCGGTGATCTCGCCGTCCCCCAGTCCAAAACGCATCGAGTTGACGAGGACGGCGGGGATACCGGCGGCCGACAGATAGGAGATTTCCTCCTGCTTCAGGTCGAAGCCCGGGCCGGAGGAGCTGGACATGCACCTGGCGCCGCAGGCGGCTGCACCGTAGAGCATGCTCATGCTCGCCACCTCGTTCTCCCCCTGAATGAACACGCCGCCCCGCTTCTCCATGTGATCGGACATGTACTCCAGTATCTCGCTCTGCGGCGTGATGGGGTAGCCGGCGTAGAACCGGCAGCCCGCCCGCAGAGCGGCCTCGGCAATCGCTTCATTGCCCTTCATGAGAGCGTATTCCATGCTTTCCCCCCTCCTCACTCGATCGTGAACACGTAGTCAGGGCACACCTTGTAGCAGATGCCGCAGCCGATGCACAGGTCCTGATCGACCTTGATGATCTCGTAGCCCTTCTTGTTGACCGTCTCCAGCGGAATGATTGCCTTTCGCGGACAGTTGCCCACACAGAGCTGGCACCCCTTGCACAGTTCCACATTCGCGCTCGCTTTC
Organism: uncultured Fretibacterium sp.; assembly: GCA_905373185.1. GTDB lineage: Bacteria > Synergistota > Synergistia > Synergistales > Aminobacteriaceae > CAJPSE01. The sequence continues at coordinate 1,927 of CAJPSE010000206.1, read as the reverse complement.
GCCATTGCGGTCCCCCCAGATTGCAGATTTTTGATTGTGGTTTCATTTATTTTGGAACGCAACCCGATACTAACATAAAAATTGAAACGTGTAAAGACTTTTGTTTTGATAATTTTATATATAAACCGAATTAGTTTCGCTTAAATGATTTACCGTCAAAATGATATTTAAATTTTGAAACATATTGTGTAAATTATGAAACCAGTGTTTTTATTTTTTTGAGTTATCGTCCATAAAATGTTAATTTTTTAATTTCTATTAAAAGTTTTCTTCGGTACGTTTCACTTTTATTGACAAGCTGGTTAAATATGATATTATGCGGTCCATAGACGATCGAACGTCAAGGAGGAAATCGAGAAGCCCATCATGCCCGGCCAGATTGAACCGCAGTCCGTACAGGTCATCGACCGTACCTTTGCCGTGATGGAACTCGTGGCCCGGAGGGGCGTCATGAGCCTGAAGGACATCTACTCCGGCCTGGAGTTGAGTAAGGCCACTGCCCTGCGCATCGCGAATGCCCTTGTGAGCAACGGCTATTTTGAACGCGACGAGAAGGGAAGCTACTCCCTGAGCTTCAAGTCCTACGAGATTGGCATCTGCGCCGTGCGCCGGGTGGAGTACATCCCCTTCATCCGTGAGACGCTGGATCACCTTTCGGGCGCACTCGACGTCATCGCGCAGTTTTCCGTCCGGGAGCAGGACGAGCTTCTGTGCTTGGAGAGTTTTGACCTTGCACACTCAAACTTCTCCGTCTACACCCGGGTGGGACAGCGGTCCCAGCTTTACGCCACCTCCGCGGGTAAGGCCATCCTGAGCGTATCCCCGGATGAGGATATCCGCTCTTTCTGGAACAGGATGGACATCCGGAGCTTCACGCCCAAGACGATCACGAACCTCGATGACTTCCTGATGGATATCCACAAGACGCGGCAGCGTGGCTATGCCCTGGACCAGGAGGAGACGGAGGCGGGGCTCTTCTGTGTGGGGACCCCGCTCGTCAACGCCAGGCATAAGGCCATCGGCGCTATCAGCCTCTCCTTCAGCCGTTTGGACGAGGCGGCACTTCAGCGTGTCACGAGTGCGTTGCTCAATCAGACCCAACGCCTGGCCTACATGCTCAGTTATTCGATAAAATAAAAAGCGAGCTGGATTGTCAAACCAGACGCAACAGGCAAGCCGACTCCGGAGAAGATATTACAGTTCTTCGTTTTCCGGCTTGAAAGCCGACCGGCAGCGTTTGTGGCGCAGGCGATAGAGCTTGCCTGTCTCGTCGGCACTGTAAGCGCCTTTGACGAGGTATGCCGGAGTTCCCTGCCGATCGTTGAGGGACGGTCGGTTCAGGGCACCGAAAATCTTGCGGCCTTCCGCATCCCTGTCTACGAAGACCCGGTATACTTTCTCGCTCTGTTGCTGTAAGATAATAACAACTTATACCCTTCCCATCAGAACTTTTAGAGGGAGGGCGGATTCCGCGCGGCAGTCCCCTTCGCTGTTTGCGCGCGAAAAGTGCATTTACTGGGAATAACTGCCACTCAAGGGCTTTCTTGATCTTCTATCGTCTTCTGCTGGTGCGTTTAAATATTGCAAATTGAGCTTGGTTTGTTTATTCCAGTTTATTCTATTGAGAGGGGAAGTGTCGGTAATGAGTGAAGAGAGGCAGGAAGTGCAGCAGGTTGAGCAGCAGCCCGTTCAGAAGAAGAGGAAGAGGGTGGGCCTTGCCAGCAAAATCCTGATCGCCATGGTGCTGGGCTCCATCCTTGGGTGGGCCTTCAAGGGCAGCTACGAGACGTGGAGTGTCGTGACGGGGCCCCTGGGCACCATCTTCATCCGGCTCCTGAGGATGACGATCCTGCCCCTCATCTTCTTCTCCATCGTGACGGGAGTGGCCGGCGTGGCGGACCTGGGCCGCCTCAAGAAGGTGGGGGGA
>CAJPSE010000205.1 GCA_905373185.1 uncultured Fretibacterium sp. | reverse complement strand
GGCGCAGAGAGGGGCCAGCAGCATGCTGTCGAGGTGGGGCGGGATGATGGGGCCGCCCGCGGAGAGCGCGTAGGCGGTCGAACCCGTGGGGGATGAGACGATGACCCCGTCGGCGGGAAGGATGCCGAAGAAACGGTCTTCGAAGCGCACCTCGATGTGGAGCAGGCGCGCGATGGCATTCTTGCTCAGGACGATGTCGTTGAGCGCGTAGAGCGTGTGGAGGGGAGCCCCGTCCCGATGAAGGACGCAGTGCAGGAGACGCCGCTTCAGGATGTTGTAGCGGCCGTTCAGGATGTTCTCCAGGTCCTCCTCCGCGCTGTCGGGCTTCCCCGAGGAAAGGAAGCCCAGATGCCCCAGGTTGATGCCGTAGAGGAGTGTCCCCGCATCCAGGACGTAGCGCGCGGCGCGCAGGAACGTCCCGTCCCCGCCGACCACGATGGCGACCTCGACCGTCCCGAGCCACTCCTCGTCGGATATTCCCGCCGCCGTCAACACGGAGGCCTCCGGATGCGGCAGAAGAAAGGACAGCCCCCTGTCCCGGCCCCACTGCAACAGACGCCTGGCCATCGCGACGGCCTCCGGCTTGTGCGCGTTGACGATCATCCCCAGCTTTTTCATTCCCTGCCGTTTTCCTCCGCCCGAAAACTGTCCCGCCTTGTCCTTTTTCCTCATTATATCAGGAGCGAAGGGGATTTTTTATGGCTGGAACTCCCGGTACATCAGGCTGGGCTGGATCCCCGTGTTGTTCTGATACTTGCCGCTGCGGTAGGGATCGTAGTCGCCCGCGATGGTGTGGTAGTAGATCTGGCAGATCCCGACCCCCGGATAGATGCGGATGGGGTGGATGCAGAAGATCTCGAGCGTCCAGTAGCCCGCGAAGCCGACGTCCCCGAACCCCGCCGTCACGTGGATGCAGAGCCCGAGCCTTCCGGTGGACGAGCGCCCCTCGAGCATGGGGACGTAGGCATCCGTCCGGGTATACTCGACGGTGCGGCCCAGATAGAGCTTGCCCGGCTCCAGAAGGAGCCCATCCTCGGGGATGGCGAGCGTCTCGGTCTCGTTGGGGGTCTTCATGTCGAGGACCCCGTTCCGGTAGATCATCAGCTCGTCGTGCAGGGTCAGGTTGTAGCTGTTGGGGTTGAGCCTCCTCTCGTCGAAGGGGTCGATGACGATCTCCTTCCCCATGTGCCTCAGGATCTCCCGGCCGGAGAGGATCATGACGCCGCCCTCCGCCCGCCCCGCCGCCGGGCGGGGAAAACGTTTCCCATTCCGTTTTTCATGAATTTCATGAAGGCAGACTCCTCGTTCTTCCTTGTTTTTTCCTTCGACCTCTCGTCCTTTGCCGCTTCCAGGTCTTTTTATTATAGAATATAACGGTATGAAGGTTCAAATTCATGGAAGAGAATGGAAGAGAGCGGACGGAATTGAAGGAAAAACAAAGGTTGACGACGGAGGAGGTCCGCAGGCTCCCCAGGGACGCGACGTTTTCTCTGCTGGGGGTCGCCTCGCGACTCGTGCGCAAGAAGGATAAAAACGACAATCCCTTCTGGGACATCTCGGTGATGGACGGGACGGGACAGATCGACGGCAAGATCTGGGGCAGCTCCGAGTGGTGGAACCTCGAAGGGGATTCCAGGATACGCCTCGACCCCCTCGCCGACGACGCGGCCCTCGGCCTGGAGGGCTGCACCGTCGGGCTGATGGGCAAGGTGGTGGAGTTTCGGGACCAGAATCAGTACAACTTCAACGTGGTTTACCGCGTGGATCAGGAGAAGTATCCGCCGCACGGCTTCGTGCGCCGCTCGCCCTTCTCCGACGAGGCGATGGAGGCCGAATTCCGCGAGCGGATCGAGGCCTGCGGAGAGCCCGTCAGGGGCTTCCTGACGCGGATATTCTTCGAGCGGGGCCTGTGGAGGGAGTACAGGGCCTGGCCCGCCGCCGTGTCGGTCCACCACGCCTATGTGGGGGGGCTCTTGGAGCACTCGCTGTCCGTGGCGCGGGCGGCCCTCGCCCTCGTTCGGAGCTACGCCGCCTCCGGCGTTCCGGCCGATGCGGACATCGTCGCCGCGGGGGCGCTTCTGCACGATCTGGGCAAGCTCGAGTCCTACCGCCTGTCCCCGACGCCCCAGGTGACGCTTCCCGGAAACGTCGTGGACCATATCGTCCTGGGGTACCACCGGTTCATGTCGCTGGTAGAGGCAGAGAGGTTCGACGGGGAGCGAGCCCTGGCGATCGGGCACATCCTGGTGAGCCATCACGGCAGCCGGGAGTTCGGCTCGCCGGTGCTCCCCGCCACGTCCGAGGCGATGATCGTCTCGGCCGCGGACGAGCTGGACTTCAAGCTCTACTGCTGGCGGGAACAGGTGACCCAGATGGAGGCGGGACGGGACGTGACCGACTTCGTCCCCGTGTTGCAGCGCCGGCTGTGGCGCGGCTCCGCCGTATCTCCGGCCCCCCTGGCCGGCCCGGCAGGGGAAGAAGCCCGGCGATGAGCCACAGCCTGATTCTGTCCCAGGACCATGACGGGCGGCGGCTCGACCGCACGCTGCGGTCGATATGGCCGGCCATGCCGCTCTCCGTGATCATGCGCGGGCTCCGCATGGGGTCGGTGCGGCTGGACTCCGTCCGGGTTCGGGAGCCGGGAACGCGTGTCCGTGCGGGGCAGGAGCTCTACGTCTCCTGGGAAGGGCCGGAGGAGCGGACCTTCGAGCGGCGCTGGGGGACCGTCCCGATCCTCTGGCGCGGGGAGTCGGCATTGGTGGCGGACAAGCCCGCGAACCTGCTCGTCCAGCCCGACGTCAAGGACGGGGACAGCGTCGTGACCCGGGTCTGGGGCATGGTCGGGGGACGGGAGGCCGGCTTCTCGCCCGCCGCGGTCCACCGCCTGGACCGAAACACGACGGGCGCGCTCGTCGTCGCCCTCAGGGGGGACGCCCTGAGGGGGTTGGAGCGCCTTTTCAAGGAGAGGCGCGTGACGAAGTGCTACCTGGCGATCGTCGTGGGTCGGGTTCCCGAGTCGGGGGAGGTCGATGCGCCGCTCCTGAAGGACGCCGCGGCGAACACCGTCCGGGTGGACCGGGGCGGAAAG
>CAJPSE010000204.1 GCA_905373185.1 uncultured Fretibacterium sp. | reverse complement strand
ATAAGGGCGGCTTCGACCGATTTGCTTTTTACAATGCTTTTCATAGTTACCAAAATAGCGGCATCGACGACAGCTTGCAGTCTCCTGACCCTGTAGTACGGCTCTTCGCCATTTTGGACAAAAGAGCCGGGAAAAGGCGATTGCATAAAATTGTTTCCGAGATCGAACAGCAGCCCGTATGGTTGGAGCCTTTTTACCGATTACGGCTGGAATCGGACGGTATCATTTGATGACGGTAAAATCTGAATTTGCAATCCAAAGGCAACAGCCGGCGGCTCGTATGCTCGCGGCAGTTTAGGATCGTGTCGGTCTCCAAACCCCGCTCTCCCACTCGTGCAGAAGCAGCAGCAGGTGTTTGAGCCTTCGGATACGGAAAGAGCCGATCTCTCGGGATATTTTCTCCCTTTCGTCTGCCCCTCCTACGAGCAGACGAGCGCCGTGCGCTTTTTTGCCTCGATAACGACGACCGCGGACGTCACGGCGCGGCCCTCTCCGTCGTAGGGTTTTGCATAACCCTTCTCCTCTATCTGCTTTCGCCCCTCATCCCGAAGCCTCGCGACCTCGCCCGCACCCTGCGCCAGCTTGAACTCCAGAACCACCACTCGGCTCGGGAAAAGGACCAGGACGTCGCTCCGTCCCCGGTTCGTCGGAACCTCCCCCTGAGCGGTAACTCCCGCCCCACGCAGGAGCATCAAAAACAGGGAGCGGTACAGGGACTCGTTCTGCCGGGTGAAATCCTGGTAGGGGATGCCGGCCAGCGCGGTGTTGTACAGCTTGACCGCCCCATCGATATCCCCGTCCCCCAGCGCGCGCCAGAGATTCGAACCAAGGGCCGTAAAGCCCTCCACGCGATAGACGTTATCCAGGTACAGGCGCGAGATGGAGTCCAGCACCTCCCGGTTGGGATAGTCCAGAGTCAGCTCCTGCTCCTCCGCGGATTCGATGGTCAGGTAGCCGCTCTGGAAGAGAAAACTCTCCGGCTTGGCCCGCTCGATCTCCTGGCTGTCCGCGAAGTCGGCGGGGACGCTTTTGTGCCGGTAGACCTCCGGGTCGTCGATCCCGTGGCTGCGCAGATAGGAGAGGATGAACGTAGGGGAGCCCGAGTGATACCAGTAGTTTTTGAACTTCCTGTCGGCCAGGAAGTTGAGGATCGAGAAGGGGTTGTAGAGCCGGGTCACGCCGTCGAAGCAAAAGCCGTCGTAATAGTCCTTCATGCGTTTCAGCAACGCTTCCCGCGTCACGTTCATCTTTTCGGCGGCGGCACCAATCCAGCCGGCAAAGTCGGCCTCGAGCTCCTCCTGAGTGTAGCCCACGATGTCGCCAAACTCCTCCACCATGGAGATGTCCCGCAGGTTGTTCATGGCGGAGAAGACGCCGGTTTTCGTGAATTTGGAGATGCCGGTCAGCATCACGAAGCGGAGGTGACTGTCGTAATCCTTCAGGACGGTGTAGAAGCTGCGGAGCGCCTCGCGCATGGCCTCCGCCGCCTCCAGGTCTCCGATCTTGTCCAGGATCGGCTTGTCGTACTCGTCGATCAGCACGACGACCGGACCGCCCTGGTCGTAGAGCCCTTCAAGAACGTCCTTGAAGGCCCCCAGCGCCCCCTCGGTATCTTTTCGCAGCATGGGCAAGCCCTGTTTGCGTCCCAAGACCATCAGGTCGTTGTACAGGCTGATGTCGAATCCTCGAACACCCTCCATGGAGCGTCCCCTGGCCATGCTGAGGCACAGAACCGGGCAAGGATGCCGAGCCTGCTCCGCCACCCAGGCCTCGGCGGCCAGACCCTTGAAGAGTTCGGCCTTTCCCTGGAACATCGCGTCGAGCGTCGAGAGCGTCAACGACTTTCCGAACCGCCTAGGGCGGGACAGGAAACATCGATCTGAGCTTACAAGCTCCATCAGCCGCGCCGTCTTGTCCACATAAAGATGCCCCCGCTTCCGCAGCATCTCGAAGCTCTGGATGCCTATGGGCAGGGTCTGGAGTTTTTCGCTCATTATCCCCTCACCTCGCTTCGATCGAGCGTTACATGACCCTATTCTAACAGAGGGGGAAAGGCCCTAATTCACCCGGCGCCTCCCGCGATCTCGGGAGGCGCCGACGTTTGTAACTTCAGGGATTTTAGGGAAGCGCTGATTAAAACAAAAATGCATATTTTACCAAAGGTAAGTATGCAAAACATCTATAGGCAAAAATCTTCAGCGCTTCCCTAAAAATTAACATGGGGGCTTAGCCCCCATACCCCCACGCCGCTATCCTGAGACTGATCGGCCCGCAAGCGAAGCGAGCGGCTGCCGAAAGGCTCCCCTTTGGGGGTAGCGGCGGCCCCGGCAAGTTTCTTACTCGAAACAGGCAAGCTGGGGCAGGGGGGCTTCAGGGATTAAATCAACGTTTCCTTAGGAGGAGAACAGCTCTTGAGGAACCAAATCAGCGCCGTGTGTTTTTTAGCGTCGACGACGATGCCCCCCCTTGTTGTGCGACATCGATTCGCTACAAATCAGGCGGAGAGTTCCAAACGGCACTCCTGAGCGTAGTCCAGAAGCTCCAGGACCTCCGTTTCCCGAACCTTGTCCTCCTCGCCGTTCTTTTCCATGAGATCCACAAGGGGCATGTCCTTCAGGAGCTTGACGAGCATGATATTGTTGTCCAGCAGAAGCTTTTCCTCGTCATCGAACAGGGTGTAGTCGTTTTTGCCGAGGATCAGCGCCTCGAGACGAGTCACCTTGTCCTCGTAAAGCCTTTGAGTTTTTCGTAGCTCACTCCAGAACCTGTCGCCCAGACGCTCGAGCTTCCGCAGAAGCGTAAGGCCCTCGTCGATTTTACCGATGACTTTTTCCGCTTCCTGCTCGGCCTCGCAAGCCTGTTCCAAAGCCTTATCCCCCTTGGAATCAAGCATGAAGCCCGTGAGCAAGAGAGCCGGGGCAACGACAATCCCCCCCAGAACCCAGGTCCCTGCCGCTATGCCCAATCCGCCGGAGGCCAACGACCCCCCGCCAAACCACGCCAACGTAGCCTTGGTCGCGGCGGCTCCGGCCAAACCGGAGATGGCGGTTCCCGTCGAGGCGCTGATCCTCGGCAAAAACGACTACAC
>CAJPSE010000203.1 GCA_905373185.1 uncultured Fretibacterium sp. | reverse complement strand
GGGGAGTACTAGCATGAGATACCGTCAGATGGCGATTTTTCTGCTGATCTGCTCCGCTCAGGTGCTGATCGGCAACTGGGTTGGGGCAAAGGGGTTCACCGTCTTCGGCGCGCAGGGCGCGGCTGCGGCGGCCGCACTCTTCGCGGACTCCATCCCCGGCATCCTCGTGCTGCTCGGCATCATCGCGGGCGGCGTCCTCATCGCCCATGTCATCCCCTGGAAGGGGCTGCCCTCCGTGGCCTACATCGTCACGTTGGGCTGCATCGTGACGATCCCCGGCTTTCCCGGAGCGGAGCAGCTCACCGCGTGGGCCTCGAAGGTCAGCTTCATCGGGCTCTGCACTCCAATCCTGGCCTATGCGGGACTTGCCGTCGGCAAGGATATCGGCGTGCTCAGGACGCAGGGCTGGAGGATCGTCCTGGTTGGACTTTTCGTCTTCGTCGGGACCTTCATGGGATCGGCGGCGATTGCGGAGCTGGTGCTGCGCGGCCTGAAGTGATGTCCTGAAGGGGGGGCGACGCTCCGTCCCTTTCGGAGGGCGTTTCAAGTGTAGATGTGACCGTTTGCCGTTCCGGGGGCCTTCGGGACCGTGGGGATGCCTTGCGAAGGAGGCGGATCCGCGGACCAAAGGCCCTTCGCGTCTCTCTCGTTCTTAAAAATGTGAATGCGGCCCGGGGGCCGCATTCGTTATAGGGCTTGTATGGGAAGGCTGAAGGACTTTGGGAGTGTTGGTCTTCCCAAGTCTTTCGTTATATCAGCGTCGTCGGAGGAAGAGGGAGGCCGCACCCAGGAGGGCCAGTGCGGCAAAGCCCGCGTTGCACCCACCGCCGCTCGACTTGGATTTCTGTCCGGGGTTGGGATCGAGCAGAGGCGGCGTCCGATCCTTCATCTTGCTCAAACGAATGCCCGTACCCAGTGCTAGCCTCGTGTCCTTAGTGTCGCCTACCAGCCGGTAGTTCAGTGCTTCGATGACGGCTGTATTCAGATTCTCCCTGGCGACCGTGCCCGTGATCTCCACTATGTAGTTGAAAGAGGTCGCTGAGACCGAAGCCGCAGAGTCCGTTCTATTTCTGAAAAATTTGACCTTACTGAAGTCCAGTCCTTTCGCCTCGACACTTGCCGAGAGCAGTTCCTTTTTTGTCCTGATGGAGACTCGGATCGTCATAGGGGTATTGCCTTGTGCGTCGGGAGTTCCGCGGACGCTCGTCCACAGAGCGGGGTCCAGTGGAACGACAACGTCGCCCGAGGTGTATCCGTCTGAGCCGGGCTTAGGCTCATCGGGGTCGGGCTTGATGTCCTGGGAGGTGTTGCCGCCCGTCACTGTTACCTCGACCGGCTGGGAGAGGTAGATGTCATTCGAGCCATAATAAGGGATGCACAGGTTGGTCTTTCCTGCCTTCAATCCCTTGAGTGGGAAGGTGCAAACACCGTTGGAATCTCTGGTCCAACTCCCGCTGCGGTCTGCCACCGTCGGGTCTGAGATAAGGGTTTTGAGGGTGATGTCCATTCCCGCCTTCAAGGTGAAGGTAATGGTCTTCTCCTCACCGACTTTCAATGCGATGGGGGCTGCCAGGGTCCCCTTACTTTGAAATCCTTCGTCGCTTTCTTTGATTTGCTCAAAATCCCAAGCGTAGGTCCCCCTGGAAACGAGCCCTTGAGCGTCCGTCTCCTTCATATCATCCCGAACCAGCCGAAAGCGTGTGCTGAATTTATCCAGAGGAATATTATTGCCGCCGAGGTCCTCAGTGCCCTCAAGAGGGGTTCCTGTCGGGAAGTTTTTACTCACCCGCTTATATTCGTTAGGGGGAATTCCTATATCTTTGTTGAAACGCCAGAAAACGACATCCGCCCCACAGGATAGGGAAATTGCCTTGGACGGGTCCCTGGGGTCGATAAAGCGCCATTTGAAGCCCGTGACGTTATCCCCGGACAGAGTCAGTTCAATGTAGGGAACGGCCGTTTCCTCCTGCTTTGGGGTTGTCAGGAATTTGGGGACACGGGTCGTTCGATGGACGCCAAACAGCGTCCATTCTACCGGCACGTTCTGCAGGCCGCCGTCCGCCGGAGGAAGAAACGTAACCTTCACGCCGTCCTTGGAAGGGTAGTAGTTCCCTTTGAGATTGGTCCCATCGTGGTCGAAGCTGGACAGCTGGAATGTCTTTTCTACATTCTGAACCTTCTCATCCTCTGGGGGTAAGGTCCATGTCCTTGCCGTGTAGTTCCCCCCCTTAATCGTCAGTCTGTCCGCAGAGGTGACGTCCGCGGAGGGCAGAGCATCGGGGGAAATGGTGTCCTGCATCCAGAAAACATAGTTGGTAAAATAAGCCGTCTCGTAGACGGGCTTCCCGCCCAGCAGGCCGCACACGCTGTGATGGTCGAACCCCATGGCCCAATTCTCTGCCGCCATGGCTGGCGATGCCCAGGCCAATGCCGCCAGGAAAAGTGCTGCAAAAAAACCTCGTTTTCTCACTACAATACCCCTCCTTAAGATGGTCTCTCTCCGAAACTTCTTTCCGCTTCTGGTGTTGCTTTGAAGCTCCTCGTTGTGCTCAGGAGCTGTCCCGACGGTAATGATAACACACAGTACACGCTTGGGGCCGCTTGGAGGCCCTCAGGATTATAGCGTTTTCCTGCCATTTTAGGACTTGGGAGGCGATGTCCCTTCGTTCCGGATGGTGCTATGATTCGGAGGTGGGGCCGGGGGAACGGTCCCGGAGGAGTTCTTTCGCCGGATGGGCGGAGGCTCGTATCTCGACTCGGGGAGGCCGCGGACGTGAATGAGGTCTGGAAAAAATTTTTGAGTCACCTGCCCCTCTGTGCCGCCGAGGGAGGCGGGGTCACGGAGGTCGCCGCTGGGGAGCTGGAGCGGCTCATCGAGGAGGATTCGGACTGCCCGCGGGCGACGGTGGCCCTGGTGCAGGAGATCTTCTGCCGGGCCGGCCTGCTGGAACCCGCGCGGGCGCGGGAGGGGGTCTGGCGCTTCGTCTCCTACCCGGCACGGCTGTTCGCCTGTTCTCTCCTCTCGCTCCTCGCGGAGGGGCAGGGCCCCTTCTGGGAGGGCTTCTGGGCCGCCGGGACGAACGACGACATCTCGAGGCAGCACAAGGTACTCCATGCCATGGAGGTTCTGCGC
>CAJPSE010000202.1 GCA_905373185.1 uncultured Fretibacterium sp. | reverse complement strand
GCCCTTTCCTCCCCGCCCCTGCGGGGCCTGAGCCTCCCGCTCCTTCTTGCGGCGCATCAGGGTCAGGATGGTGTGCCCAACCGCCTTCTGGGCCTCCTCCATCTCCCGCGCGGCCTTCTCGGCCAGTGCCTTCTGCTTGCGGATGTCCCCGATGAAGCTGTTAGTCTGCTGAATCGTACCCCTGTAGCGCACCCTCTGCGCATTCAGGGCCTCGCTCTGCTTTGCCAGGCGGGCTCGGTGGTCGTCCATGGTCCTACGGGAAAGCTCCATCTCCTGCATGCGATCCTGAAGCTGGGTCAGAAGAACCTCGTCGTTCCGGGCCAGCATCCTCATGATATGGACGGCCTCGAGGGCCTCGAAGGTGTTCCGGGAGGAAAAAAAGAGGTTCAGCTCCTCGGTCGCCCCGTATTTGTACATGTCGACGATCCGATTCCGCAGCCGGTCGAGGAGCTCGTCCACCTTGATCTGCTCCCTCGCCATCTCCGCGTTCAAAAAGGCGACATCCTCCTGAATACGGTTCCTCTGAAGCTCCAGCACAGAAAGTTCCTGACCGGCGACGGCCTCATTCTGCTGCAGCTGATCGATGCGCCCCAGAAGCGACTCGACCTTGGTGTTCAGCTGTTTGATCCGGGTATGATAGTCGCTGATGCGCTCTTCCAACTTCTTGCGTCTCTGCTCCTCAGCGGCGATCCGTGCATCCAGCTCCGAAACGCCCGACGCACGGGCCGGGAGAGGGACGCAGGCCATCCCCGTCGCCAGCAGACCCCAAAGGAGCAGACGCGTCCACGTACGCAAGGGATCGTCCTCGGATCTACTCGGGGCTTGTGGCCGAGTGCATGAAGCGGGCCACGACGATGCAGCTGCAAACCCAGCCCAATGTCGCCCCGAACCCGATCAGAAGGATGCAGAAGCGGCCGATGAGCCTGGAGTCACTCGCCAGGGTGAGGAAGGGAAGGTTCTCCTGCAGGATGCGGATGCCGGGCAGATAGGTCGCGACGATCCCCGTCACGGCAATAAGGGCCCCCAGCAACACCAGAAATGTCCCCTCGAGGACGAAGGGCGTCGCGATGTAGCTTCGGGTCGCCCCCACGAGATACATGATGGAGATCTCCTCCCGACGCGAGTAGAGGGAGATATGAATAGTGTTGTAGACCACCAGGGACGTGACGACGACGGACAGGGCAAACATCAGGAGCGCGATGCGGGCGGCCACATGGGAGAGGGCCGAGACCCTCTGCACGACCATGCCGGCATAGACCACGTCGTCGACCTCCGGCATGGACATGAGGGTGCGGACAAGGGGCTCGACGTCCCTGGCGCTGCGGACTCGGACCTTGAAGTTCCAGGGGATGGGGTTCGTCCCCATCAGGTCCAGGGCCCGGGACTGGCTTCCCATCTTCGTCTGAAGCCTGACGAGGGACTCGTCGGGGGAGAAGGCCTGGAGATCGGCCACGGAAGGCATCGATCGAATGTTCCCCGCGACGCGCTCCACCTCGCTGCCCTTCTTCAGGAACACCTGGACGACGAGCTCGCTCTCCAGCTGCGACAGAAAGGTCCTGATGTTGAGGGAGAAGAGGGTCGTCAGCCCCAGGATCCAAAGCATGACGGAGGCCGTGATGAGGGTGAGCAGCCCCAGGATCCAATGATGGACGAGCAGCCGCCCCATATCCCGCAGAATGTACTTAAAAGTCGTCATTCAGCTGGTACCTCCCCGCCCTTTCGTCGCGAATGACCCTGCCGGCGTCGAGCTCGATTACCCGCTGGCGGCACGAATCCACGATGTACTGATTGTGGGTGGACATGACGACCGTCACCCCGGCCGCGTTGATGGCGAAAAGAATCTTCATCACGTCGGCGGCCGTGCGGAAGTCCAGGTTTCCCGTCGGTTCGTCCGCGATGAAAAGCGAGGGCGAGTTGGCCAGGGCGCGGGCAATAGCCACGCGCTGCTGCTCCCCGCCCGAGAGCTGGGTGGGCTTCATGTAGCGGCGGCGCCACAGCCCCACCTGCTCGATGACCTTGTTGGCCCGGTGCTCCACCATCTTGCTGGGGACGGCCATGGCCTCCATGACGAAAGCCACGTTCTCGTATACGGTCAGGTGCGGGATCAGCTTGAAATCCTGAGCCACCAGCCCGACATCCCTCCTGTAATAGGGGACATCCCCCGCCCGCATCTTGCGCAGATTGTTGTCGTTGACGAACAGGTTTCCCCGTGAGGGCAGGAGCTCCCGCGTGATCAGGCGCAACAGCGTCGACTTTCCGGACCCCGTAGCCCCGATGACGTAGACGAACTCCCCCTTGTCGATACTGAGATTCACATCCCTCAAAGCGACGATATCGGGTTCGAAAACCTTGAATACGCCCGAGAATTTGATCTTCATTACGGACAAATCCCCTTTTCGCCTCGCAGTCCGCGTCCCGGCGCTACCGTCTTCGGCGGGTCCAAGCCAAAACTGCGGCACTGACTATCTGTGCCGCGGTCAGACCATAGTATTCCTTCAGGTCCTGAGGCGCTCCACTCTGCCCGAAGCCGATCTCGACCGCTACGGGCTGCACGGGGATCGGATACTCCCTCGCCGCCAGACCAGCCACCGTCTCGAAGAGCCCACCGGGCAGAAAATGTTCCTCCGCCGTAACGCAACATCCGGTGCGCTGGATGGAGGAGAGCAACGGTCGCGCCGGGAACGGGGCCAGGCTGTAGCAGTCGATGACCTCCGCCCCGATATCCTGCTGGGCCAGTATGTCGGCGGCCCTCAGAGCTTCTTGGACCATGATACCACACGCACAGAGGGTGATGTCCGCCCCCCGGCGCAAAACGCGCATTCCGCCAAGGCGCATCCGCGCGTCCTCCTCGGGGGGAAGGTGCGGGGACGCCTCCTCCGTTCCGGGCACGACGCCTCCAAGCCTGACATAGGCGGGCCCCCCCCTCCCGACGGCCTCGCGCAGAAGCGCCACCGTCGAGCGAACGTCCGACGGAACGAGGACCTTCATGTTGGGAAGGGAGCGCATCAGGGCGATATCCTCGAACATCTGCCTCGCGCCACCGGTATATCCGGGGCCGAAGCCCGCGTCGCACCCCACCAGGCAGACGGACAGAGAGGGGAGTGCGACCGCGGAACGAATCTGGTCGTAGGCCCGCCCGGCCAAGAACGAGGCGCAGGAT
>CAJPSE010000201.1 GCA_905373185.1 uncultured Fretibacterium sp. | reverse complement strand
CATCGACCCGCTCCCCAGCCTCTCGCGCCTGATGAAGGACGGCATCGGCAAGGGCTATACGCGGGAGGACCACCCCAGCCTGTCCAGCCAGCTCTTCGCCTGCTACAGCAAGGTGCAGGAGGTCAAGGCCCTGTCCGAGGTGGTCGGGCGCGACGAGCTCTCCGAGGAGGACCGGGCGTACCTCGCCTTCGGGGACGCGTTCGAGCGGACCTTCATCGGCCAGTCGCGGGACGAGGACCGCGACATCGGGCAGTCCCTGGACATGGGCTGGAGGCTCCTGGCCGGTCTGCCGGCTGGCGCGCTGACGCGCATCTCGCTGGAGGAGCGGAAGAAGTACGTCGATCCCCTCCGCGAGAAGAAAGCACCGCCGCAGGGCTTTGCTATAATCTGAAGTGAAATAAAGTGCAGTTGTGTCGCTGAGGGCAGTCTTGGTGAGAGGTGAGGGCCATGGGTAAGGATAAGGAGCGGTTTGTCCCGGTCATGACGAAGCAGGAGCGGGAGGAGATGCTGAGTCTTCAGGAGCAGGGGGAACTGCCGGATATCATCGACCGTTCCACCGACCTGTACTTCCGCTTTCTGTTGGGCACACCGGCGAGGAACCGGCTGCTTCACGATATGTTGAACGCTTTGTTCGGTGCCTTGGGCTATCCTTTGCTGCAGACGGTTACCCTTGCGGATACGGAACGTGAGCCTGAGGCACTGGGGGCAAAGTATACACGCCTGGACCTGACGGCGCGGGACGACCTCGGTCGGAATCTGCACATAGAGATGCAGAGGGAGAACCATACGCACTTTCTGAAGCGCTGCCTGTACTACCTGTGTCGGAACTACACGAGATGCCTGAGAAGTGGAGGGGGGTATACCAGCCTTTCCCCGATAGTCTCGATATTGCTGTTGGGCTTTGACCTTTTTGAGGGTGAGCAGGGTCTGTGGGATTTTGCGCTGATCAACCCGGGGACGGGCCGCCGCCTGATGGAGGTGGACGACTTGCTTCTGTTCTACGTCGAGCTGGGTAAGGCGACACGTCCTCTACGGGAGCTGCGTGAGAAGCTGAGGGAAACCCCTAGTCATGTTTTGAGCCCTCAGGAGCGGGCGCAGGTTTGGGGCGGCTATATCAACAATGATGCGGACGGCCTGGTTTTGCTGAAGGAGAATTTATCGAAGGATTCTGTTTTTTCGGAGGTGAGCGAGGTGGAGCAGGAGTACTGGAGTTCTCCGGAGAACCGTTATTATCAGCTTCGGGAGCTGATAACACAGTTGGACTTCAAGGCTATTCGGGAGGATAGATTGGCTGAAGCGACGAAGAAGGCCCAGGAGAAAGGTATGTCCGAGGGGCTGGCCCAAGGCATGGCCCAAGGCATGGCCCAAGGCATGGCCCAAGGCATGGCCCAAGGCGAAGCCAAAGGCAAGGCTGAGGGCAAGGCTGAGGGCAAAGCTGAGGGCATCGCCTCCACTGCACGACGGATGCTGGCCTTGAATTTTACGCTGGAGCAGATATCCCAGGCGACCGGGCTGTCCCTCGATGAGGTGAAATCGTTGAGGTCGAATTGACGGCCTCGAGGACGTGGAGTCCTACGGGACAACGCGGCCTTTGACACTGCGCTTCCCGACGCTCTGCGAGCCGGGGACGATGTTGCTTTGCCTGTGGTTTGGGGCATTTCTCGGCCCTGCCGAAGCGCGCGGTTCTGTAGTATAATGAAATTGCCGTATTTTTCAGAAGGCAGGTTGGCTTACGAAAGAGGCTGGTTTACGAAGGAGGATCGATATGGTAATCCTGTTGATAATCGTGGGCGTGGCTGTCTTTCTGTTTGGCCTGATCCAGTGGGCCCGCGGTGGCGCGGCCCTGTGGTCCCTTCTGCGCCTCCAAAGGGACGTCCAGCCCTCCAATCCCCTCAGGCGGGCCCGTGAAAGAGCCGAGATCCGCAGTGCGGAAAAGATGACGGACCAGCTTCTGCGATCCAGCTTCAGGGTGCTTGGCATCCTGGCCATCGGTATGTGGCTTTTTCTGGGCGTGACCGTCCTTCTGGACCTGCTTGGCATCGACTGGGTCAGCCGCATCTCCGCCAGAGCACAGACGTTCTGGGGTTCCCCCGTCTACAACAGTACCCCCGTGACGACGCAGAGCCCGGCAAGACGCGGCGACATCATGAAATCCCTCAGAAACAGCCTGGGAAAGTAATCCGGAGCGCGCAAAAATCGCACGTCCCACGCTTCGAGCCGGGACAGTCAACGACGGGTAACTTTCTTTTCTCCGCCCTCTTCACCTGGTCTTTCCCGGCCGAAGGGGCGGGTAAGAAAGAGCCAGCCCTGCCAGCCCCCAAAGAGCGCAGCGGCCAGCGGAGCCAGGGAGACCCCCCAGGCGGGACAGCCTTTGCCCTCCATCCATCGCGCGAGGTAGACCCCCGCGAAGGCGTACCCGGCGACAACAAGCCCCGCCGAGATCACGCGTCCGAAAAGTGCAGCATCCCTGAAGGCGCTGCGGAGCCGTGATTTTTCATGGTTATCCTTATCATATTTATTATCCTTATCATGGCTATCCGTCATTCCGCCATCCCCTCCGATTCGGGGTACAAAAGCCTCAGGCACCCCTCGAGGGCCTGGATCAGGCGTTCGTCGCCAACATCGCGCAGCTCCTCCAGGACGATACGGGCGGCGCCGTCGCGACGCCCGACGCGAATCTTCACCCCCATCTTTCTGTAGGCCCGAAGGGGCGGCCCGGGAAGGCGAACCGGCCGAAACCGCCCCTTGGGGACCGGCCTTTGCTCCAGGCCGGCCCCCCCGGACGACAGATCCCGAACGGCGTCCTCCAGCTGGCGCACGGTCATGCCCCCGTTTGCGGCGCGCCGTCCCAGTGCGATCATCGCCTCCTCGGAGTCGAGCCCCAGAAGGGCCCGGGCGTGCCCCTCGCTCAGGCTCCCCCCAGCCAGCATCTCCCTGAGCTCGTCGGGCAGGTTCAGCAGGCGCAGGCGGTTCGCCACCAGAGCGCGGCTCCATCCCAGGTGGGCGGCGCAGTCCTCCTGAGTCAGCCCGTTCTTCCGGATCAAGGCCTGGAGCGCCGAGGCGATCTCAATGGGGGAAAGGTCTCTTCTCTGGACGTTTTCTATCAGGGATATCTCCCGCAACGCCTCCTCCGAGGCGTTCAGGACCCGGGCGGGAAGGTCCTC
>CAJPSE010000200.1 GCA_905373185.1 uncultured Fretibacterium sp. | reverse complement strand
CCGGGACCGTTCCCTGCTCCTGGGGCGGGAGGTTTGTTTCATTCGAGACGGGGCGGAGTGCCGCGGGGTGGCCCTGGATATCGACGCGCAGGGCTGCCTGCTCCTTCGGGAGGAGGACGGGGAGGTCGTGGCCCTGAGGTCCGGAGAGGTGCATCAGGTGCGCCCGGTTCGGAGGCATTAAAAAGGGGCGCCGGGGAACTTGTTCCCTGGCTGGGGGTATGGGGGCAAGGCCCCCATGTAAATTTTTTATTTGGGAGAGACTTGAGATGAGAAAAGGAAAATTTCTGAGCACGCGGGAGCTGGTCCTCTGCGCGCTCTTCTCCGCACTGACCGCCGTGGGGGCGTACATTCGGATTCCGCTGCCCATGCTGACGCTGACGCTGCAGTTCTTCTTCACCAACCTCGCCGCCCTGCTCCTGGGGCGGAGGCTCGGTGCGTTCGCCGCGGCAGGGTATGTCCTCGCGGGACTCGCCGGGCTGCCGATCTTCGCCGGCGGCAGCGGGGGCATCGCCTACGTGCTGCACCCCACGTTCGGCTATCTCGTCGGCTTCATCGCCGGGGCATGGGCCGCAGGCTTCGTCACCGAGCGCCTGAGGCCGGGGATGAGGACCTGGATGCTCGCCGGCCTGACGAACCTGGCGGTGCTCTATGCCCTGGGGATGGCCTACTACTACCCCATCGCCAACTATTACCTCGAGACCCCCTTCGGGGTCAGGGCCCTGTTCTATTACTGCTTTCTGCTCCCTCTTCCGGGGGACCTCATCAAGTGCTTCTTGGGTGCGGTCGTGACCGACCGGCTCAGGGCCATGCTGCCGGGCGGGATGCTCCCCTCGGCCTCAGCGGCCTCGGCGGGTCATGAAGTGTCCGGCAAGGGGGATGCGGAGGGGTAAAGCCTCGCTCAGGGCCTGGGCCTGCGGAGCACCATGCGCTCCGCGTAGCGCCCGAAGAAATGGTAGCCGGAGCCCCCCTCGGCGACGATGTCCAGCAGCTCGTCCGGTCGGGTCACCAGAACCCCGCCCAGGACGTCGACCCCTCGCTCGAAAAAGGCCTCGGGAAGCATGCTCGCCGTCGGTCCGGCCACGACGACACGGGCGTCCGGCCGCGCCATCTCCAGCAGGCCGGACAGGGTGCCGTTGAGGACGGTCGTCCCCGTCACGACCAGGAGGTCCGCCTGCGGCACCACCTCGGACGCCCGATCGGCCGGAACGTAGTGGGGCATCTCGCGTTCCTTGAGGGTTCTCGGGTCCCGCTCCAGCACCCGGAAATCGACCGACTCCGCCAAAAGGCGCTTCAGCATCGGGACCAGCGCCCCGACCACGACCGCGCAGCCGCCCCTCGGCAGCTCGACGTCGTCGAACGCGTCCTTTCCCAGGGACAGCTCATAGGGCTTCGAGGGCATCCGGTCCCAGCAGGCGGCGCTCAGGGCGTTGAGGACCGCGACCCCCAGTGCCTCGCGCAGGACGTTCCCGCAGGAGAGGTCGTCCAGGAAAGCGCCGACGGGACGCCCCCGCAGTTTGCCGGACAGGGGCATCTCCCGGGCGGAGCTGGGACAGCAGACCGCCTGGGGAATCTCCTTGACCGGTGTGAAGGAGAGCCCGCCATGTCCGTCGCTGAGCTTGACCCCCGTGAAGAAGATTCCCAGCACGGCGCGCTCGACGGTCATCCCATCCAGCTCGCCGCCAAGGCGGCCCCGCACGGCCGCTACGGTATCCTTCAACAGCACGTCCGTCACGCCTATCGACCTCCCGACACGAAAGACTCCAATCTCAAAACGTCATGAGCAAGGCAGGGGGCCGCTCCGGCCCCCTGCCCGGCTCTCGCCTGAATCACTTTCCGTCGACGATCTCCGATATCTGCGCGTCGCTCATGTCGTACAGGAAGAAGGTGGAGTAGAACTTGCGGATTTCCTCCCTCAAGGTCGCCTCGGGCATGAGCTCGGGATAGAGCTTGTTCATCATCCAGAGGACGACCAGGGGCTGCTCCACCGTCCGGTTGCCCCAGACGTGCGCCACGGTGGGGATGACGAAGCACCTGCCGTTCTTCACGGCAGTGACCCCGCGGTAGTTGGGGTTCCCCCGCATCTCCTCGATCTGTTTGGCGGTGTTGGCGACGATCACGTCGGGGTTCCAGAGCAGCAGGTCCTCCAGGGTGTAGGTCCGCCTTTCGCCGGACGACCGCCCGTCGTCGGTGACGCTGATGCCGCCCGCCTCCCGTATCCACCATTCCGCGATGATGTGCGGCTGCGTGAACCCCACGGGGTCGCCGTAGAGCACCTTCAGCCGGTCCTTCTCCGGGATGCCGGACGTCAGGGAGGCGGCCTGGGCGAGCTTCTCGTCGAAATAGGCGATGTAGGCGTCCGCCGTCTCCTTCTTGTTCAGCACCTCGCCCATCAGGGTTACGGCCTTCTTCACGTCGTCGACGTTCTTCCATTCCAGATAGACGCAGGCGACCCCGTTCCGCTCCAGCACCTGGGCGGTCTCCTTCGTCATCGCGAAGCACACGTCGGTCCGGGCCTGGAGGATGTTCTCCAGCAGCAGCTCCCTGTTGGCGTCCTCGAACAGTGGGCCATTCGCGATCTGGGGGGCGAACTGATACTGCATCTTCCACCGATCGGTCTTGGTGAAGCCGGCGGACATCTGGTTGTAAATCTTGCTTCCGTCACCCATCAGCTCCACGAACGCGTTCAGGACCCCGATCGAGCCCAGGGTCCCGATGCGGTGAATCTCCGCCGGAAGCGCGACGGACCGCCCCGCCATGTCGACGACCGTCCTGACGTCGGCCGACGCCGCATCCGCGGCCAGCGCCATCCGGGGCGCAAACACGGGGCCACTGCCGACCGATACGGCAAGCGCCAGGCAGAACGACAAAACTCCCAACCGCAGTACAAACTTCCTCATGTTCCTTCCAATCCTCATGATACTATTCCTCCTTCATTTTGGGTTCCGTTCACCACATCGTTTCCAACGCCGGAATTCTCCCCGTCATCCAGGACGGGGACGCAGACCTTCACGCACCCGCCTCCGGCGACGGGCGCATGGGCGACGACGGTTGGAGTTCCGTAGAGCCCGGACAGAACCGCGTCGTCGATGACCTCGTCCGGCGCCCCCCGCGCGAACACGGCGCCGTCCTTCAGCAGAAGCACCTCGTGGGCGGTGAGAAAGGCGTGGTCCGGCGAGTGGGAGGTCATCAGCACGGCATAGCCCTGCCGGGCGAGGCCCCGTATCG
>CAJPSE010000199.1 GCA_905373185.1 uncultured Fretibacterium sp. | reverse complement strand
GGGGGTGATCGGGGGGACGACGTGGTTCCTTCTGGGGCTGCGGAAGCTGCCGGAAAACCAGCTCCCCGTGCGTCCGGAACCTGCCCCGGAGCAACCGGTTCCACCTCCGCCCCCACCCCCGGTGAAAAGCGACGATATCGCCCAGCCTGTCAGACAATCCAACGAGCTGCCGTCCCTGACGATTCGGGATAAGCCCGAGCGCGGCAGGGTGACGGGGTCGAACGTGAACTTGAGGGAGGAGCACTCCACCGCCTCGAAATCCGTCGTGCGCCTGCAGACGAATGCCCAGGCCGAGATCCTCGATACCTGGGAGGGCACCTCCGGAACGCTCTCGGGCGTCTGGTATCGGGTCCGCACCGGCGACAACAGGGAGGGCTGGATCTACGGGCAATATTTCCTGCCCATGGGGGAGGCGCTGCCCAAGGGATATACGGACGTGCTGCTGAGGTCCTTCGGGGCCAACAGGGCGGAGCTGTCTGCGGCCCTGGGGCAGCCGGCCCGAAGCAAGGCGTCCACCCTGAGCTGGCAGGGGCTTACGGCCACACTGAGCGGCGACGCGGTCTCACGGCTTCAGCTCACCGCCTCCGGCCGAGAGCTGAAGAATGGGGTCAAGGTCGGGATGACGCAGGCGGAGCTTCTCCGGACCATGGGGTACCCGTACCAGTTGGCCTCCGGCCAGTGGCGCTACGCCGAGCCGGACGGCCGGGGTATGAGCGTCCAGTTCGGGAAGGACGGAGTGGTGAAGAGCGTTACGGTGGGCAAGCCGTAGCCCTCCGAGCGTTTTTGACGGATGACGAGGGGCCCTGGCCGACCATGGCGGGGCCTCTTGTTGTCGAAAATGGCGTGAGGGGGGCGTGAGGATGGAGGGAATGGGAATGGGCAGACCGCCTTATACAATCACGGAAAAAGCGGCCGACTACCTGGCGAAGATCGTTGAGACCGTGACCCGCCTTGAATTGGGCACTGGCTTCAAGCGCGATATTCAGCTGCACCGCGAAAACCGCTTGAGGACCATCCATTCCTCCCTCGCCATAGAGGGCAATTCCCTCACTCTGGGAGAGGTGACCGCCGTCATCGGGGGCAGGGTGGTCGCGGGCGGGCAGGCGGAGGTCAAAGAGGTCAAGAACGCCTACGAGGCTTACGACAGGATCATGACCTTCGATCCTTATAAAATTGCCGACTTCCTGAGGGCCCACAAGCTGATGGCTCAGGGCCTGGTGAAGGAAGCGGGCCGGTTCCGAAGCGGCGACGTCGGCGTGTTCGACGGCGGCACAGTGGTGCACGTCGGGGCAAGGCCGCAGTTCGTGCCGAAACTGATGTCGGACTTGTTCTCCTGGGCGAAGGGCTCGGACCTGCACCCCGTGCTGAAGAGCGCGATTCTGCATTACGAGATAGAGACAGTCCATCCTTTTGCCGACGGAAATGGACGTATGGGGCGGCTCTGGCAGACGCTCCTGCTGGCCAAATGGAACTCCATCCTCGCGTGGATACCGATGGAGTCGGTGCTTTACGAGAATCGACCTCAGTATTACAAGGCGATCGAGGACTCCCGCCGTGCCAACGATTCCGGCGTGTTCATCGAATTCACGCTTTCGGCCTTATATGAAATTTTGAAGAAGACGAGCTCCGACTTGCTCGCTGCCGAGCAAGATAACGAGCAAGATAACGAGCAAGTTGGGTACGGGGAAAAAATTTTGGCGTTTTGCGTCGAGCCGAGGACGCGCGAGGAGATCCAGGCCTTTGTGGGCATTGCCCACCGTGAGCGCTTCAGGGCCAAAATACTGAAACCGCTGCTTGAATCCGGAAGGCTTAGAATGACGATCCCCGATAAACCCAACAGCCGAAACCAGAGGTACGTCAGGGTCTGAGTCCCCCCGTCCCCAATTCTTCCAGGTCAGCGCTTCCCCTGAGGCTCGTCCCAGAAGGGGAAATAGAGGCGCAGGTGCGTCACGTCCTTCAGGGCCCCGTCCTGCCGTCCGGAGACGGAGGGCAGATGCTCCCATGTGCCGCCGCCACGGCGGCAGAGGACCAGGGGACGGCGGCCATAGGTACTCCAGAGGTCGGCCAATCGGTCGTCCCCCTGCGTCCCGGGGACGAGCGTGCCCTTGAACAGGGGGGCGGTCCCCTCCAGCATCGGCCGACCGGGCAGCGGGGCCAGGATCATCCACTGGGTCAGCTTCCAGGCATTCGCCATCTCCTTCGACGTCAGGGCGTGGACGAGCGGCATGATCTGGATGCCGCCCACCGACCCGCGCGGTGAGGTCGCGATGTCGATGACCCCCGTATGCGAGGCGCGGATTCGCCCGCCCCCCTGGAACTCGGTCCCGCCGAAGCGTCCCACTCCGCCGACGGGGCGGACGACGCGGGCCGCTATGCGGGGCCCGTCCTTCGTCCACGCGATCACACGCCCACCGGGTCGGTTCTCGATGTCCACCATCCAGGTCCCGGGACGGTCCGGCAGGGAGGTTCGGATCACCAGGGTCTCTCCCTCCCGCGGCGCCCCGTCCAGGGGGCGCCGCGTCCCGTCCGTGCCCTCGATTTGGACGGGGGACCCCGTGAGGGGGGCGAAGCCTCCGAAGAGCCCGGTCCCCGCGGGGAGGTCGAGCGCGAAGAACGCTCCGGCCGCCGCCGCCGGCGCCACCGTCACGGCGGGGACGATGCTGAGGATGCGGCCGCGGCCCTTCTCGACGTTCACCAGCATGTGCACGGCGTTTACGGCCGAGGCACAGACCGTGCCCGGCGTCCCCCATTTACTGGCCGTGTAGGCTGGCCAGTTCGTCTTGACCGGCAGCCTGCACACTACCCCGAGGGGGACCGTCGAGCCGTCCGGCATGACGGCGCAGGCGCTCTCGCCGACGCGGCAGGGGATGCGCAGCTCCAGCGCGTCCCTTTCGGCGGAGGCCGATAGGGGCGACGACAGGGTGCACAGGAGCGCGAGGAAAACGTAGAGGCACTTTCTTACAGCTTCCCAGGTCATCATAAAGACCTCCTTGTCGTATACGCTCAGGGCAGGGGAGCCCACCAGACGGCCCAGACGTTGCAGAGCGCGTGGTAGACGATGGCGGGCAGCACGGAGCCGTTACGGTGGCGCAGCACCCCCATGACGATCCCCGGGAAAAAGGTCGCCAGCCTCAGCCAGGCCGGCACCGCCACGAGGTGGGACAGGGCGAAGAGCAGCGTCGTCAGGGGAATCCCGCGCCATGGTCCCCACCGGCGCACGGCGAGGGTCTGGAGCCAGCCCCGGAAGA